>NZ_JBIUVK010000030.1:0-74412 GCF_044742865.1 Pseudomonas sp. NPDC087814
ACCTTTTGGTTACTTTTGGGGCGTTTGCCAAAAGTGACCCGCTGTAAGAGCGGAACCATAAGCGGCCGTTACCGCAGCAACGGATATGTACACAATCAAAACCCTACGTAGCCGGCCGAATCGCCTTGATCAGCGACTGCAACGAATACCCCAACCGCGGCGCCAACGCCTCAGCCCGCGCAGACAACGCCGCCACATCGAGCACCTGATCCAGATCCGCCGGCACCAGCAAAATCACATTCCCCTCCTTCACCGGCAACTCCCAATAATGCCGGTGATACAACCCACGCAACAACGCCGCTCCCAACGGCTTACCATCATCCGTAGCCCACTGATTAATCACCAACCACCCCCCCGGATTCAGCTTCTTCTGGCAATTCTCCAGAAACGTCCAGGCCAGGTGCCCAACCCCAGGGCCAACATCCGTATACAGGTCGACAAAAATCAGGTCCGCCGACTCAGCCGAAGGCAGCAATTCCAACGCATCCCCAACGCGGATATACAGCCGAGGATCATCATCCAGCCCCAAGTACTCAATGGCCAGACGCGGCACATCAGGCCGCAGTTCGATGGCTTCCACATCATCCAAAGGCAGAAACTTCAGGCAAGCCTGGGTCAACGTCCCAGCCCCCAACCCCAGGAACAACGCACTCTCCGGCTGCTCATGGCACAACGCCCCAATCAGCATCGCGCGGGTGTAGTCATACTCCAACCAGCTCGGGTCAGCAGTAAACACACAACTCTGCTCGATGGCATCGCCAAACTCGAGAAAGCGGTAATCGGCCACTTCCAGCACGCGGATCATGCCGAAGTCATCATGGACCTCGGCCAGCAGGCGCTCGACGCGCTCCTCAGACATTGCAACTCCTAACGGCGTGCCAACGGGAAAGCCGGGATTGTGGGCGAACCGGCGGCAGCAGGTCACGTACTAATTGCTGATAACATGACGGCCCGACCGCAAATCACTCGAGTTCATGATGAGCCAACCCTGGAGCCCCGACAGCTGGCGCGCCCTGCCGATCCAGCAACAACCCCAGTACCCTGACGCCGCGCATTTGTCGCAGGTCGAGCAAAACCTGGCGAGCTATCCGCCGCTGGTGTTTGCCGGTGAAGCCCGTGAGTTGCGCCGTCAGTTTGCCGAGGTGACCCAGGGTCGCGCCTTCCTGTTGCAAGGCGGCGATTGCGCCGAGAGTTTTGCCGAGTTCTCGGCGGCAAAAATCCGCGACACCTTCAAGGTGCTGCTGCAGATGGCGATTGTGATGACCTTCGCTGCCGGCTGCCCGGTGGTCAAGGTCGGGCGTATGGCGGGCCAGTTCGCCAAGCCGCGCTCTTCCAACGATGAAACCATCGACGGCATCACCCTGCCCGCCTACCGCGGCGATATCGTCAACGGTATCGGCTTCGACGAAAAAAGCCGCGTGCCCGATCCGGACCGCCTGCTGCAGTCCTACCACCAGTCCACCGCCACCCTGAACCTGCTGCGGGCGTTTGCCCAGGGCGGTTTTGCCGACCTGCACCAGGTGCACAAGTGGAACCTGGACTTCATCGCCAACTCCGCCCTGGCCGAGAAGTACAGCCAACTGGCCGACCGCATCGACGAAACCCTGGCCTTCATGCGTGCCTGTGGCATGGACAGCTCGCCGCAACTGCGCGAGACCAGTTTCTTCACCGCCCACGAAGCGCTGCTGCTCAACTACGAACAAGCCTTCGTGCGCCGCGACAGCCTGACCAACGACTATTACGACTGCTCGGCACACATGCTCTGGATCGGTGATCGCACCCGCCAACTTGACGGTGCCCACGTCGAATTCCTGCGCGGGGTGAACAACCCGATCGGGGTCAAGGTCGGCCCGAGCATGAACCCCGACGACCTGATCCGCCTGATCGACATCCTCAACCCGGACAACGACCCGGGCCGCCTGAACCTGATTGCGCGCATGGGTGCCAGCAAGGTCGGCGACCATCTGCCCAACCTGATCCGCGCGGTACAGCGCGAGGGCAAGCAGGTGCTGTGGAGTTCCGACCCGATGCACGGCAACACCATCAAGGCCAGCAGCGGCTACAAGACACGGGACTTCGCGCAGATTCTCAGTGAGGTGAAGGAGTTCTTCCAGGTGCATGAAGCCGAAGGCACTTACGCCGGCGGGATTCATATCGAGATGACCGGGCAGAATGTCACCGAGTGCATCGGTGGCGCACGGCCGATTACCGAAGACGGGTTGTCGGACCGCTACCACACCCACTGCGACCCACGGATGAATGCCGATCAGTCGCTGGAATTGGCATTCCTGATCGCCGAGACGCTAAAACAGGTCAAGCGTTAAAAGCTCTACCCGCAACCGTGCCGCACTGGCCCGCTGGCAATTGAGCTGTATCTGCTCAAGCCCGAGCCAGTCGGCCATCTGCCGCAGATTCAGGGCCAGCGCGCGCATGCCCTCCTCGCCCAGCCCCGGCTCTTCCTCGTGAACGGCATGCACCGCCAGGCGTCCGGCCGCCCGCTCCGCCCGCAGATCCACGCGCGCGGCAATCCGCTCGTTGTGCAGGAACGGCAGCACGTAGTAGCCATATACCCGCTTGTCCTGGGGCGTGTAGATCTCCAGGCGATAGCGGAAATCGAACAACCGCTCGGTACGGCTGCGCTCCCAGATCAGCGAATCAAAAGGCGATAACAGTGCGCTGGCAGGCACCTTGCGCGGGACTTTCGGCTCGGGCAGGCAATAAGCCGGCTGTTTCCAGCCCTGGACCTCGCAGGTGATCAATTGCCCATCCTCGACCAGCTCCGCCAGGCGCCCACGGCTGTCGGCCGGGTCCAGACGGAAGTAGTCGCGCAGGTCTTTTTCAGTGCCCACCCCCAGCGCCGTGGCGCTGTGCAGCAGCAAACCGCGTTGCGCCTCAGCCTCGTCCAAGGGGGCTTGCTGGAGAATGTCGGCCGGGATCACACGCTCCGGCAGGTCGTACAAACGCTCAAAACCTCGCCGCCCGGCGACGGTCACCTGGCCGGCGGCGAACAACCATTCCAGCGCATGCTTTTCATCGCTCCAGTCCCACCACGGGCCGGCGCGCTCCTCGCGGGTCGACAAACTGCCCGCACCCAGGGCGCCTTGTTGTTCGACGATGCCCAGCACCCGGGCGATGGTGGCCTGCTGCTCGCGACCAAAACGCGCCATTTGCTGATAGATCCCCTGCCCCCGGGCCGCCCGTTCCATGCGCCAGCGCATCAATGGGTACAGCGCCATTGGCAACAACGACGCCTCATGGCCCCAATATTCGAACAGCGAGCGGCGCCGCCCCGAACTCCAGGCGGCCTGTTCTAGAATCAACGGAGAGTAATGCCCCAGACGGGAAAACAGCGGCAGGTAGTGCGAACGCACCACCGCATTTACCGAATCAATCTGCAACACGCCCAAACGCTCAACCAGGCGATTGACCTGCGCCGCCTTGATCAACGCCGGCGGCTGGCGCCCGGAAAAACCCTGGGCGGCCAGCGCCAGGCGTCGCGCCTGCTTGAGGGAAAAGGACAGTTCTGCGGGCATGGGCATCTCCTTGTGTGCTCGCGAACCACCCTACTGCATCCCGAGTCATTTTCGCAGCGGGTCTTCCCAAAAATGCCGGCGGCTTTCCTGCTCGACATCGCCACGGTTGAGCCCGATGTCCTTGAGCGCCTCATCGCTCATGCTCATCAACAGCTGGCGCTCACGGTGCACGGCCATCCACCGGGAACCCAGTTGAAGCAGCCCGGAAAACGGCCGCTTCGCCATCAGTACAAAGCCTCTTTGACCTTTCATCATCTCGCCCTCCAGTGGGGATGACTGAAGTCTGTGCCTGGCGCTATGATCAATCCAACGAATGTTTATTATGCAATACATCTCGGAGATTGATCAATTGCCCAGCTACCCGAGTATCGACACCGAGGTGCTGCGCACCTTCGTCGCCATCGCTGATCAAGGGGGCTTTACCCGCGCCGGCGAGCAGGTCAACCGCACACAGTCGGCGGTAAGCATGCAGATGAAGCGCCTGGAAGAAGATGTGTTGCAGCGCAAGTTGTTCGAGCGCGATGGTCGCCAGGTGCGGCTGACTCCGGAAGGCCAGGTGCTATTGGGCTATGCCCGCAGGATCCTGAAGCTGCACAGCGAGGTGTTCAACACCCTGCGCGAGCCGCACATGGTCGGGTTGGTGCGCATCGGCACCCCGGACGATTACGTGATGCGCTACTTGCCGGGGATTCTCAAGCGCTTCTCCAAAGCTTACCCGCTGATCCAGATTGAAATGCACTGCGAGTCGTCGCCGGTGCTGATGCAGCGCCGGGACCTCGACCTGACCGTTATCAGCCGCGAACCGGGAAATGAAATCGGCGAACTGCTGCGCCATGAACGCATGGTGTGGGTGGCGGCGCCCTGCTTCTGTATGGATGAGCACAGCGCCCTGCCCCTGGCCATTTCCGGCCTCGACAGTTTTTGCACGCAGTGGGCACGCGCCGCGCTGGACGCCCAGGGGCAGGAGTACCGACTGGCGTATCACAGCTCCAACGGGGCCGCGATCCTCGCAGTGGTGGGTGCCGGCCTGGCCGTCACGATCAATATGGAAAGCCTGGTGACCGAAGACCTGCGCATATTGGGCACAGCGGACGGTTTTCCGCCGCTGCCGTCGGTCAACCTGCGGCTGTTGCGCAACCCGCGCACCACCTCGCCGATTACCGAATGCCTCGCCGAATACATCCTCGAAGGCTTCAAACTTTAAACGTCAGCATCACCGCACACACCGCCAGGAACCCGCAGAACAGCCCGCGTAACATGCGCTCCGGCATGGCGTGGGCGACTTTCACGCCCCAACTGATACTGAGCAAACCGCCGACGGCCAAAGGCACGCCGATCATCCAGTCCACTTCGTGGTGCCAGGCGTAGGTCACCAGGGTCACGCTGGTGCTCGGCAGAGCCAGGGCCAGCGACAGCCCTTGGGCCACCACCTGGCTGGTGCCGAAGATGCTGGTCAGCACCGGCGTGGCAACCACTGCACCGCCCACCCCGAACAAGCCACCCATGGAGCCTGACGCCGCGCCCAACACCCCAAGCCACGGCCAGGAATAACGCATCTGCGCTGACGGCGGTGCATTGTGGGTAAACATTCGCAGCAGGTTGTAGGACGCCAATACCAGCAGAAACGCGATAAAACCCACCCGCATCACGTCAGCATCGATCCCCACCGCCCAGATCGAGCCCAGCCAGGCGAAGGAAAAACCCATCACGCCCAACGGCAGTGCATGACGCAATTCAATCCGGTTGCGCTGGTGATAACGCCACAACGCCAGCATCACATTCGGCACCACCATCACCAGGGCCGTGCCTTGGGCGATCTGCTGGTCGAGGCCGAAAAATACTCCCAGCACGGGAATGGCAATCAGCCCGCCGCCGATGCCGAACAAGCCACCGACCGTGCCCAACGCTACGCCCAGCATTAAATACAACGCTAAATCTGCCACCCGCTCGCTCCTGCTGTTCCCAGGCCTTGCATGCTACGCAGTCCGCTCTGGTGCGGAAACGCACAGCAACGCACAATGGCTGTGCCAATCTCGCACAAGCAGACGCTGATGAACCCCAATACATTGACCGATCAACTGAGCCTGTTTCTCGACGTACTGGAAGCCGGCAGCTTTTCCGCAGCCGCGCGCCGTCACCCGCTCACGCCCTCGGCCGTGGCGCGGCGCATCGACAGCCTGGAAAGCTCGGTGGGTAGCCGGCTGTTTCAACGCAGCACCCATGCGGTGGTGCCGACGCCCGCCGGCCTGGCGTTTGCCGAGCGCGCCCGGCGGATTGTCAGCGAGCTGCAACTGGCGCGGGCCGAAGCGGTGTCGCTGAGTCATGCGCCTGAAGGCTTGATCCGCGTGGACGCACCGGCGGCTTTCGGCAGGCGGCATTTGGCGCCTGCCATCGCTGACTTTCTCAACGTCTATCCGGGACTGGACGTGCACCTGCACTTGATCGACAGCTTTGTCGACATGCAGGGCGAGCATCTGGGCAAGGTCGACCTGGTGCTGCGGGCCGGGCATATCGTCGACACCCGGCTGATTGCCACGCCACTGGCCAGCATCGTGCGTATCGCTTGCGCAAGCCCGGCCTACCTGAAAAACCGTGGCACGCCGACCCATCCCAGCCAGTTAAGCGAGCATGACGGCCTGGACTGGGAAGGCCTGGCACCGATGTTCGCCTGGCGTTTTGAGCTCGATGGGCGCAAATCCACCTACCGCCCGCAGCGCATTCGCATGAGCGCCAATAACGCCGAAGCCCTGCTTTCAGGCGCGCTGGCCGGGCTGGGTGTTGCGCATCTGCCCACCTGGCTCGCCAGTGAATACCTGGTGCGCGGTGAACTGGTCCCGCTGTTCTGCGAGAACGGCCTGCCGACGCCTGAAACCGCAGGCATCTATGCGCTACGCCTGGAGCAACACGCCAACGCCCGCAGCCGGTTATTGCTGGAGTACCTCAAGGCGCGCTTCAGCCCCGTGCCGCCGTGGGATCTTGCGCTGCAAAGCGCCTTCGGCTGACCGAGCGGACAGAATTGTCTGGCGCGTTAAAGATTTGCCCGCTAGATTCGAAACCAGACACGTTTTAAGGCACTGCCATGACCAAGCCCCTCGATACCTGCGAATCCTTGTTGCTCGACAACCAGCTGTGTTTTGCCCTGCATTCCACCTCGTTGTTGATGACCAAGGTCTACAAACCGCTGCTGCAAGCCCTCGGCCTGACCTATCCGCAGTACCTGGCCATGATGGTGCTTTGGGAAGAGGATGGCTTGACCGTAGGCGAAATCAGCAATCGCCTGCTGACGGATCCCGGCTCCCTGACGCCGCTGCTCAAGCGCCTGGAAGCCGAAGGCCTGCTCAGCCGCACCCGCAGCCGCGAAGACGAGCGCGTGGTGGTGGTTGAATTGACCGAGGCCGGGCGCGCCCTGCGGGACAAAGCCATGGATATTCCACAGTGCATCCTGGGCGCCAGCGGGCTGGACATCGAGCAGTTGCGCAAGCTGCAGGGCGATTTACTGGCACTGCGAAAAAACCTGCAAGTCTCCCTCTAAAGGCACCACGCATCAAAAAATGTGGGAGCGGGCTTGCTCGCGAATGCGGTGGATCAGTCAATGCATCTAGTGACTGTCACACCGCATTCGCGAGCAAGCCCGCTCCCACATTTGTTTGTGCAATGCCTGGCTATCAAAGCACGCAAAATATTTTCCAAATATATCTTGCGCACTAACTATTAGCGCGATACATTCACCTCGCCACTTACTTAGCGCGCAAACATTTAGCGCAAACACTGACGAGGAAATCACCATGCAAGCTCTCTACACCGCAGTAGCCACCGCCACCGGCGGCCGTGATGGTCGTGCTGTTTCCAGCGACAACATCCTCGATGTAAAACTCTCCACGCCAAAAGAACTGGGCGGCGCGGGTGGCCAGGCCACCAACCCGGAACAACTGTTCGCCGCCGGTTACTCCGCCTGCTTCATCGGTGCCCTGAAATTCGTCGCCAGCCAGACCAAACGCAAAATCCCGGATGACGCTTCGATCACTGCCCACGTCGGCATCGGTCAAATCCCCGGCGGTTTCGGCCTGGACATCGACCTGCACGTCAGCTTGCCCGGCCTGGCCCAGGACGACGCGCAAAGCCTGGTCGACGCTGCGCACCAGGTCTGCCCTTACTCCAACGCCACCCGTGGCAACGTCGATGTACGCCTGCACGTAACCGTCTGACCCACGCGGTTTTTTGGAGAAGAACATGAACACATTTGGCAAAGTACTCACCGGCACCCTGCTCGCCTTCTCGATCACCAATGCCTTTGCGGCCAGCGGTGACGTGGAACACAACACCCAGGCGTTTCTCGATGTACTGAACGCCGGCACCGGCAAACCGATGGAGCAACTGACGCCCAGGGAAGCCCGTGCGGTGCTGACAGGTGCACAGTCAGGCGTGAAACTGACGCTGCCCAAGGCCGACGTGAACCAGAAGACCATTCAGGTCGATGGCCAGCCGCTGAGCCTGACCATCGTGCGTCCGGCCGGGGTCAAGGGCACATTGCCGGTGTTCATGTTCTTCCACGGCGGTGGCTGGGTACTCGGGGATTTCCCGACCCACGAGCGCCTGGTGCGTGACCTGGTGGTGGAGTCGGGAGCGGCGGCGGTGTTCGTCAACTACACGCCATCACCTGAAGCGCACTACCCTGTGGCGATCAACCAGGCGTACGGGGCAACCAAGTGGGTGGCCGAACACGGCAGCGAGATCAACGTCGATGGCAAACGCCTGGCCGTCGCCGGCAACAGCGTCGGCGGCAACATGGCGGCGGTGGTCAGCCTGATGGCCAAGGACAGGGGCACTCCGTCAATCAAGTTCCAACTGCTGTTGTGGCCGGTGACCGACGCCAACTTCGACACCGGGTCCTACAACCAGTTTGCCGAAGGCCACTTCCTGACCCGCAACATGATGAAGTGGTTCTGGGACAACTACACCACCGACACCAACCAGCGCGCCGAGATCTATGCGTCGCCCCTGCGGGCAAGCACCGCGCAGCTCAAGGGTTTGCCACCTGCGTTGATTCAGACCGCAGGCTCGGACGTGCTGCGTGACGAAGGCGAAGCCTATGCCCGCAAGCTGGATGAAGCCGGTGTACCGGTGACCGCCGTGCGCTACAACGGCATGATCCATGACTACGGTTTGCTGAATGTCGTCAGCCAGGTACCGGAGGTTCGTTCGGCGCTGCTGCAGGCGTCCGAGGAGCTGAAGCAACACCTGAAGTAAAAACCGGCACCCACAAAAAAGCCCGACGCATGGTCGGGCTTTTTTTATCGTACCGGTGGCGCAAGAATTACTTCTTGGCGCGACCTTTGTACGAACCACCTTCACGGGTGTCGATCTCGATCAGGTCGTCGATTTCGATGAAATCGGCTACTTGCAGTTCGGTACCGTTAGCCAGCTTGGCAGGCTTCATCACCTTGCCCGAAGTGTCGCCGCGAGCGGAACCTTCGGTGTAGGCAACCTTACGCACGATAGTGGTCGGCAGCTCTACGGAAACCAGACGGTCTTCGAAGAAGATAGCTTCGCAGACGTCTTCCATGCCTTCTTCCACGAACGGCAGAACGGCTTCGATGTCTTCAGCGTTCAGCTCGTACATGGTGTAGTCGGTGGTGTCCATGAACGTGTAGGTGTCGCCGCTGATGAAGGACAGGGTCGCTTCTTTGCGGTCGAGGATCACGTCGTCCAGTTTGTCATCGGCGCTGTAGACGATCTCGGTCTTGTAACCGGTCAGCAGGTTCTTCAGCTTGGTCTTCATGATTGCGCTGTTACGACCAGACTTGGTGAACTCAGCTTTCTGAACCAGCCAAGGGTCGTTTTCGAGACGGATCACTGTACCGGGTTTCAGTTCTTTACCAGTTTTCATTGCGAATATCCGAAATTTGGATGGGATTTACAAAAATCAAGGTCGCGTATCATATCCAATTTACATAAAACTGTACCAGCGCCGTCGCAAGATCGGTCCGCGAGCCTTGTTCCAGAGCCCATTTCTCGGCGTTCGCGGTCACTTCCGGCCAGTGTTCCAGCAGCATTTTCCAGCAAAGTGCCATATCGCCATCAGCGTTCCAGGCCTGCCAAAGGCCGACCAACGCGACTTTCGCAGCCGGAGACAGACCTTCGGTATACAACTCAAGGAACGCATCGAGCTTGTCCAGGTGAATGTCTTCGTCCTGGCGATAGATATGCCACAACAGTGGCCGCCCGGCCCATTGCGCCCGCACGAACGAGTCTTCGCCGCGCACGGCGTTGAAGTCGCAGCACCACAACAGCCGGTCGTATTGCTCCTGGCGCACAAACGGCAGCACTTGCACGGTCAACCCGTCGCGCCGGTGCACATCACCTACTTCCAATGACTCGACCCCCAACCAGCCCTGCACATCTCCGAGGATCCGCCCTTCCGGCACCAGCAGATGAGTGGCGCGCCCATCGGCCGCCAGCACGTCGAGCCAACTGGCCAGCCCGGCGTTTTCATAGGCGAACAACGACATCATCCGCGCACCGTCCACCGGGAAAACCCCAAGCGCCTGCAGAAACTGCTGCCGGGCGGCGGCGTCTTGCTGGAAGGCATCGCGCTGTTCCAGCAGCCCCGCCTCACGCAATAAACCGCCGGTGCCGGGACGGAATCCGGGAAAGAAGAAGTACTTTTGCACGCCCTTGAATTTCACCGAGGGCAGACCGTGGCAGCCGACCACCCAGTCTTCGGCGCTCAGGTAATCCAGGTTCATCCACAGCGGCGTGCGGTCGCGTGCAGCCATCGCCTCCATGTAGTCAGGCGGCAATTGACAGGCGAACGCAGCGATCACCACGTCTGCCGCGTCGGTCGCCGGCCAGTCGGAGGGCCAGTAGCGCACGTCGACGCCCTCTTGCCATTGCTGGTGCACCTGCACATCAATCTCGGGGCACATGCGTTCGAACGCCCGCAGGTCATCGACCCACAAGCGCACCGCACACCCTTGTTCCGCCACCAATTGCCGGGCCAGGCGCCAGGTCACGCCGATGTCGCCGTAGTTATCGACGACGCTGCAAAAAATATCCCAGCGGGCTTTCATTCCGGGCTCCAACGCTCAAAGGCTCGATTGTCCGTATAAATGCCTCGATACAGAAGGGTTGATCGCGATTATTCTGCGCGCGGCTGTGGGACAATCGGCGCCATGCCGCACGTGCCTGCCAGGAGGCCACCATGTCTGATCGTTCGTTCTCGCTGTTCAAACTCAGTATCGCCGTGGCCTTCGGCCTGTGGTTGGGGTTTATCGCCATTGTGCTGAGCGTGTGGCTGGCTTCCCGCTACCTGCCCGAGCAAACCGTGGCGCCGGTGGCCCGAGTGGTGCAGCAACTGGGCAAGCCAGAGGTGGTTGCACCGGAGCCGCCGAACCGGATGTTCGAGCAGTACCAGGAGAACCTGCGCAAGCAGGAGCAACAGCAAACCCTGGACCAGGCCCGCAACAACCCGCGTAACCTGTCCAACCCCAAATGCCAGTTCTGGCTGCAACAGGACCAGAACGCCCCCAACGACAAGAGCCGGGCCAACGTCCTGCAATTTTGCGATTGATCACGAAAGCCGCCCATGAATAAACACGCCGTTCACCAGTTGGTTTTGGACAAACTCGCGGTCGATCTCGATATCGCCCAGCGCGCTGCGCAAACCGCGTACGAAACCGCGACCCACGAAGAAAACATCGCCGAGAACAAGTACGACACCCTGGGCCTGGAGGCTTCTTACCTGGCAGCCGGCCAGGCCCGACGCGTCGAGGAGATCCGGCAGGCGCTGACGCTGTGCCAGAACATGCAGCTGCGGGCCTACGATGACCAGCGCGGCATCGAAGTGGGCGCATTACTGGGGTTGGCAGATGAAAACGATCGCCAGCAGTGGCTATTCCTGGCGCCGGACGGCGCAGGCTTGAAGGTCGATGTGGTGGGGCAACCGGTGACCGTCATCACCCCACGCTCGCCCCTGGGCAAAAGCCTGTTGGGCAAGTTCGAAGGGGATGAGGTGGAGATTCTGGTGGGGGGCGCTCGGCAACAGTTTGCTGTTACCGAGGTGAAGTAAGCCGATCAGTGAACCGGTAGTTCAACGCCGTCGAACAGCTCTTCCAGTTCCTGCTTGTTGTGGCACTGGATGGCCTTGGCCATCACTTCGCGCGTCAGGTGCGGCGCGAACTTTTCGATGAAGTCGCACATGAAACCACGCAGGAAGGTGCCACGACGGAAACCGATCTTGGTCACGCTGGACTCGAACAGCTCGCTGGCATCGAGCACCACCAGGTCGTTGTCGAGCTTGGTGTCGACCGCCATCTTGGCGACGATACCGACACCCAGGCCCAGGCGCACATAAGTCTTGATGACGTCGGCATCAGCCGCGGTGAACACCACTTTCGGCGTCAGGCCACGATGGCTGAAGGCTTCATCGAGTTTCGAACGGCCGGTGAAACCGAACACGTAAGTCACGATCGGGTATTCAGCCAGGGCTTCCAGGGTCAGCTTCGGCAGCTTGGCCAGTGGGTGGCCTTGTGGGACCACGACGCAACGGTTCCAGCGGTAGCACGGCATCATCACCAGGTCGCCGAACAATTCCAGCGCTTCGGTGGCAATCGCGAAATCGACGGTGCCGTCGGCGGCCATCTCGGCGATCTGCATCGGCGAGCCCTGGTGCATGTGCAAGGCCACGTCCGGGTACTGCTTGATAAAGCTGCTGATCACCGGCGGCAGCGCATAACGCGCCTGGGTGTGGGTGGTGGCGATCGACAGGGTGCCCTTTTTCTCGTTGGAGAATTCCTGGGCGATCTGCTTGATGCTTTCGACCTTGCGCAGGATCTCGCCGGCGGTGGTGATGATGCGCTCACCGGCCGGGGTGACACGGGTCAGGTGCTTGCCGCTGCGTGCGAACACTTCAACGCCCAACTCATCTTCGAGCAGGCGGATCTGCTTGCTGATACCGGGTTGCGAGGTGTAAAGGCTTTGAGCAGTAGCGGAAACGTTGAGGTCGTGGTGCGCCACTTCCCAGATGTAGCGCAGTTGTTGAAGCTTCATATGTGTCCCTCAAAGCGGATAGACGCCACGGGTATCAGCGACGGTATATAACTATATTAAAGGTTAGACGGATAAATCTAGAACTTTTTATCGTTTTCTACCAATCACACGTCGTCACTGCGTCGACGCTGCAACAGCGGTACCAGGTACACCGGCACCTGGGACAGCTGCAGCACCCGTGCGGCGGTTCTCCCCAGGGGTGTTGCCACCCCGACCGCCTGGCTGTGACTACCTACGATCAACAAATCCACAGAGAGTTTCTGCGACTGGTCGAGAATCACTTCACAAGGATCACCCTGGATCACCCGCACCGAACGGATCAACTTGAGGTCCTGCTCCCCGTCCCCCAGCTCCTCGCGAAAACTGTCGAGCACCCGTTGTTCGATGGTCGCCATCACCGTCGTCAGGCCCTGGCTTTGCCATTCACTCAAGGCCTTCTCATCAAGGTAGCTCTGCAACACCGATTCGGCGAACAGCCCGATGGGCTCGACCACGTGAATCACATACAGATCAGCCTTGAACGTTCGCGCCAGCGCCAGGGCATGTTGCATCACATAGGGGGCATACAGACCGAGGTCAGTGGCGTACAGCATCGAACGAATCATAGAACCTCCTGGGCAGCCAGGATGGCGGGGATTGATTCAGCTTAGCAGCGCCTTTGGCAGTGCTCAGCCCTCGGTCTGAATTTTCAACTCGTTACTGATGCCATGGGGGACGTGACCGGTAGCCACGAACTCCCGGGCCTTCTCGCAATGCCCTTCCTGGTCATCGAAAAACACATCGGCGGCGAAGGCTTCGAGGAACGCCGACTTCTCCAGGCCACCAAGAAACAGCGACTCGTCGAGACGGATATCCCACTCGCGCAGCGTGCGAATCACCCGCTCGTGGGAAGGCGCCGAACGGGCGGTCACCAGCGCAGTGCGGATGGGGCAGGACTCGTCGGGGAACTCGCGCTGCAACAGGTTGAGTGCCGCCAGGAAGCCCTTGAACGGGCCGCCGCGCAACGGCTCGCGGGCGGATTCGCGCTCGCTGGCCTGGAAGGCTTCAAGGCCACCCGACTGATAAACGCGCTCGGACTCGTCGGAAAACAGCACCGCGTCGCCATCGAAGGCGATCCGCAATTCAGCACTGGAGGCCCGACCTGCGCCGCCCGACAGAATCGTCGCTGCGGCAAACCCGGCATCCAGGGCGCTGCGCACATCCTCGGCATGGGTGGACAGAAACAGGTGGCAGCCAAACGCCGCCAGATAAGGATAAGGGCTGCGCCCGCCGACAAACGCCGCGCGGGAGATGTCGAGCCCGTAATGCTGGATCGAATTGAATACACGCAAGCCGGTGTCGGCACTGTTGCGCGACACCAGCACCACCTCGACCCGGGCGCGGCCGAGGCTGGCGTTGAGGCTCAGGAGTTTCTTCACCAGCGGGAAGGCGTCACCGGGCTCGAGGGTTTCTTCCTCGTGGTCGATCTGGTACTTGCGGTACGCCTCGACGCCTTGGGCCAGGTAGACCTTGTGGCTCTCGCTCAGGTCGAACAGCGCTCGCGAGGAAATCGCCAGCACCAGTTTGTCGCCCAATCCCTTCGCCATGGTGTTCCCCCCAATCAGCGGTTATGCCGATCCATAAAACTCAAGGCCTGATACAGCGCCTGCATGCGTGGCAATTCACAACCCGCCGCGTTGGCCGCGGCCAAGGGGCGCGCGTAGATCGCCGCCAGTTCCAGCGGGCGCTTGTGCACGTAATCGTGATACATGCTGGGCAAGTAGTCATCCATGCTCTCGGTCATGGTGAACATCTGCCCGGCGTAACTGGCGGGAATCTCATGCCCGCAGGCGTGGGCGCCCTGCACCACTTCGGCCATCAGCGCCTGGATCAGTTCGCGGCTGGACTCATCCGCCATCATCGCCGTGGTGCCCGTGCCGAACACTACCGAGAGACCGTTGTAAGGCACGTTCCACACCAGTTTATGCCAGCGCGCCTGGTGCACATTGGCCATGGCCTGGGAATCGATACCGGCCTGGTGAAACAGCGCGGCGCCTTCTTCGACGATGGCTTGCCGACCGTTGTCATCGTTGGCCGCGGGGCCACTGTGGTAACCCAGGTTGACCCGGCCCAGCGCCTGATGCTCGACGATCCCGGGACCGGAACGGTGCACGCCGATGTAGCACAGGCCACCCAGCAGGTGCAGCGACGGCGGCAGGTGTTCACGCAGGCTGTCCTCTACGTCGAGGCCATTTTGCAACAGGATTATCCTGGCGTCCGGGGCGGCAACTTGAGCGATGGTCGGGGCCAGTTCGACATTCCCGGTCGATTTGGTGCCCACCAGCAGCCAGTCGCACGGCGGCATGTCGGCGGCGCGGGCATAAGCCTGTACCGGGTGAAGGTGCACGGTTCCGTGGATCGTGCTGTTGAGTTGCAGGCCGCGCTCGCTGACCGCCGCGTACTCGCTGCGCAGCAGGAAATGCACATCGAAGCCGGCGCGCGCGAGCATCACACCGTAGTAGCCACCAATGGCCCCGGTGCCGATGATCCCGATCCGTGGCGACTGTTTTGTTACTTCGGTCATGGCAACTCCTCTGGTATTCGTTTGAGCGCCTGCTGCACACCTTGAGTCAGGTCGCTGGCGGTCAGACGCGTCAGTGACGCTAATATTCCATGGAATTTCCCGTCACACACCACAAACAACGCCGGCAGGTGAAAGATCTCGTAGCGCTCCACTGCCCCGCCATTGTGACCCGCATCCACCCAGCACACCCGGTCCACCGGCAAGTCCCAACCCGGCAGTTGCTGGTGCAGGAAGCGGCAACGCGAGCAGCCGTCACCGGTAAACACCACCAGGGACGTGCCGGGAAGCCCCAGTAATTGCTGGTCGATATCCAGGTCGGTAAGTTGCAGTTCTTTCACTATACTGCTGCCACCGCCGTCAACTGGACGGTGCTCGGAGTCCGTGTGCATGGGTCGTTTCTTTCCTCACCCTGATGATGTCGCTGTCGAAATAACCCAACGCCCCATTTCCGGCATTTCCCGCCAACGGCTGCACACTATCGGCCTGGGCGGCGTCGCATGCAATTGCCCACGGGCCTGGCGCCAGGGCGCGGCCATCGAGTTGCACATCCCCTCACTGGGCCAGACGGCCCGCTATCCGGGCTATGTGGCATGGTGCCGCAAGGCCGAAAACGGCTACCGCGTCGACATTGCCTTTACCGATGAGCAGGCCTTGTTCGGTGCGCGGATGGGTGAGCAAGTGTGCCAGATCGAACGGTACTGCCGCCTCCACGAAGGCGTCGAGCCCACACCCGGGCAGAGCGAAGCGCTGGCCCGGGAATGGGTCACGCGCCATGCCGGCGAGTTCTCCCATGAGGCTTTTGTGCTGCCAGCGCTGGATTAAAGCGGACGTTGCCCATTGTCTCGCAGCCTTGTAACGCGCTAAGGTTCCGCTCCCCGCTGCACTTAAATCATGCTGTGCTCCGCCGCACGGGGATCGCTGGCGGCCGGCACCCGTGACCCTGACGAGTAACACGATGGCTGATTTACCGATCAACGACCTTAACGTCGAATCCAACGAGACCCTGATCACGCCCGATCAGCTCAAGCGCGAAATCCCCCTGAGCGACGCTGCCCTGCAGACCGTCACCAAGGGCCGCGAAGTCATCCGTGAGATTCTCGACGGCACCGACCACCGCCTGTTCGTGGTCATCGGGCCGTGCTCGATCCATGACCTCAAGGCTGCCCACGAATACGCCGAGCGCCTGAAGGTGCTGGCGGCGGAAGTGTCCGACACCTTGTACCTGGTGATGCGTGTCTATTTCGAGAAGCCGCGTACCACCGTCGGCTGGAAAGGCTTGATCAACGACCCGTACCTGGACGACTCGTTCAAGATCCAGGACGGCCTGCACATCGGTCGTCAATTGCTGCTGGACCTGGCGGAAATGGGCCTGCCGACGGCAACCGAAGCCCTGGACCCGATTTCCCCGCAGTACCTGCAAGACCTGATCAGCTGGTCGGCAATTGGTGCACGCACCACCGAATCCCAGACTCACCGCGAAATGGCTTCCGGCCTGTCCTCGGCCGTGGGTTTCAAGAACGGTACCGATGGCGGCCTGACCGTGGCGATCAACGCCCTGCAGTCGGTCTCCAGCCCGCACCGCTTCCTGGGCATCAACCAGGAAGGTGGCGTGTCCATCGTCACCACCAAGGGCAACGCCTACGGTCACGTGGTACTGCGTGGCGGCAATGGCAAGCCCAACTATGATTCGGTCAGCGTGGCCTTGTGCGAACAGGCGCTGAACAAGGCGAAGATCAAGCCGAACATCATGGTCGATTGCAGCCACGCCAACTCCAACAAGGACCCGGCCCTGCAACCGCTGGTGATGGAGAACGTGGCCAACCAGATTCTGGAAGGCAACCAGTCGATCATCGGCCTGATGGTCGAAAGCCACCTGAACTGGGGCTGCCAGGCGATTCCAAAGGACCTGGCCGACCTGCAATACGGCGTGTCGATCACCGATGCGTGCATCGACTGGTCTGCCACCGAGACCACCTTGCGCAGCATGCACGCCAAGCTCAAGGACGTGTTGCCCAAGCGCCAGCGCGGCTGAGCACAGACTGCGGACACAAAAACGCCGGGCTAAACCCGGCGTTTTTTTTGATCGTTCCCCCGCCCTGCGTGGGAATGCATCCTGGGATGCTCTGCGTACCGCCCTACTCAATGCTCAAAGCTTCGCGGCATGGCGCTGGTGGCGCTCCATGTAGCGCTCAACGTAGGAGCAGGACGGGATCACCGTATAACCTGCCTCTTCGGCGAACTTCAACGCTTCCTCGGTCAGCGCGGCAGCAATGCCACGGCCGCGCAATGCGTTGGGCACGAAGGTGCGATAGATATCCAGGGTCTGCTTCCCGAGATCCATATAGGTCAGATAGGCACGATGACCGTCCACATTGGTCTCGAACTGATGACCAGCCTGGTCATGGTGGATGGACAACGCCTCGCTCATCACTACTCCTCGCGGGTCTTGGTTTCTGACCCCTACCTTACCGATGTTTTTCCGGCGAAGGAACATCTACGCCACCCGGTGCCGGTTTCGACAACGAGAAAAGCGGCCAGTGCCTTGCACTAGCGCTCACAACCAGCACAGGGAAATAGTAGGCGCCAATCGCACAATTGCTCAAGACGCGCTCGTCTTCCGTTGCGCTGGCGGACATAGAAAGGGCCAATCGAGATTCCTTACGTCGATGGCCTGAACATTGCCGGCAGTTGAAGCTTGAGACGAACACGCGCTCTTAAAGTCACCTCAACATGCACAAAAGATACCGAATGGCGAAAAGACAATCTGAACAATAGTGTCAGGGACGATATATAAAATGACTTATGTTTACATGGCTTAACACATGCCAGCCGGCCCTTTCAGGCTGGATCCAATCCTCGGCCGAGTGCAAAAATCTGCATATTTTTTATACAGACTCTCGAAAGATTAGCCAAAATAGATTGGACGCGAGAATTTTTTTTGCTTCTTGCGCTACGTCAGTTTACTTACTACAAGTAATGGGTAGTATGTACGCCGGCTATTAGCTCACTCTGAGAAAGTAGCCATTTAATAGAAAGTCCTTGAAGGGGAACACGATGAACAACGTTCTGAAATTCTCTGCTCTGGCTCTGGCCGCAGTTCTGGCTACCGGTTGCAGCAGCGCCACCAAAGAACCCGAAGCTCGTCTGACTGCAACTGAAGACGCAGCAGCACGCTCCCAGGCTCGTGCAGACGAAGCCTACCGTAAAGCTGATGAAGCTCTGGCTGCTGCTCAAAAAGCACAACAGACTGCTGACGAAGCTAACGAGCGCGCTCTGCGCATGCTTGAAAAAGCAAGCCGCAAGTAATAATCCTCCGGGGTTGTTATCAAGCCGATCCATTCTTGGATCGGCTTTTTTTTGCCTGTGATTTGGCTGGATTCCAGACAATAAAAAACCCGTCACCGCGCGAGGCGATAACGGGTTATGGATCGTGCAGGCTTACTGCTGCAGATCGACCGGCGTACTCGATACCATCGGCGCCCCGCCGGGTACACCGATTTCCGTCGGCAAACCGTCTTCAGCCGCAACCACGTCACGCACCTGGTCCCAGTTGACCCGCAGGTTGCTGGACAGGTCTTCACGCTTGAGCAAGGCGTTGATGACGGCGGTGTGCTTGTCGACGACCGATGGGGTGCCATCGTCGTTCAGCGGCGTATGGGCTTCCAGGTAGACCTTGCCCCCGGCCGCGCCGAACTTGTAGGCGTCGTTGATAATCCGCACCGACGTGCCCACCGGCACCATGTCGGCCATTTCCAGCACGTTGTTGTTGAACATGCGGAAGCAACCGTGGCTGGTACGGGTACCGATGCCGAACTTCATGTTGGAACCGTGGATCAGGTAGCCCGGCGTGCCGAGGGTGAACTTGAACGGCCCCAGCGGGTTGTCCGGGCCGGCCGGCACGACGTTGGGCAACGGGTCGCCATTGGCGGCGTGTTCTGCCTTGATCGAGGCTGGCGGGGTCCAGGTCGGGTTCGGGATCTTGCCCGTGATGGTGGTGTGGGCCACTGGCGAGCCCCAGCCTTCACGGCCAATCCCCAACGGGAACGTGTACACCACGTTCTGGCCCTTGGGGTAGTAGTAGAGCCGGTACTCCGCCAGGTTGATCACGATGCCTTCACGCGGGCCGGGCGGCAGGATGAAGCGCGTCGGCAACACGATCTCGGTACCCGCTCCCGGCAGCCAGGCATCCACGCCCGGGTTGGCCGCGACCATCTCCGAATAACCCAGGTCGTAGGTGGTGCCGAGGTCCGCGAAGGTATCTTCGTACTTGGCCTTGATCACCTGGACCTGGCCAACGATATCTTCACCCGGTGGCGGCAAAGGCAACTGCAAGGCTGCAGCAGGACCGGCCGCGCAGAGCGCAGCGAGAGACAGGCAACAGGTGACGGCGGAAAGGCGCGACAACATCCGGGAATTCCTTCGCAGATCGACGGGTAGTAGAAAATGGATTGTACACGGCTGCCCGGCGGGCACCCATATTCAAAGCTCGAAGCGCAGCTCTGGCCAGATCGGCGGTGTGCCGCGTTTTTGCGACTCGAGGATCGCCCGGCACAGGGGGCACAAACGCTGGTCCTGGAAGATCGAGCGATCCACCGATGACCAGCGCGGCTGGGCAGGCAACAACGTGCCGCAGAGGGTGCGGTCGATGGACCCGCCCAACTCCAATTGACGCGTCACCAGATGCACCCGGACTTCCTGGCAGGCGAACAGATCCAGCTGTTCGTCAGGCTCGATCAGTTGGTAGGCAAACAGTGACCAGGCAGGACGCGACATCGGGGGCTCCAAATCGGGGGGGCGCCACCTTAGCCGAAAGACCGCTGCTAGAAAAGCGTCATAGCAGTGGTTTTAGCGTTGGCCAGACATTTTCCAGCAACTTGCCCTGCGCGCCAACCGCCGGGTGCAATTGGTCAGCCTGCATCAGGTCCGGATGACCACCGACGCCTTCAAGGAAAAACGGCACCAGCGGGACGCTTTTTTCCTTGGCCAGGGCCGGGTAGACATTAGCAAACGCGGTGGTGTATTTCGGCCCGTAATTAGGCGGCAACTGCATGCCCAGCAGCAGCACCTTGGCACCGCTGGCCTTGGACTGTTCAATCATCGATGCAAGATTTTGTTTCAATTGCTCGGGTGGCTGCCCACGCAGGCCGTCATTGCCGCCCAGCTCAATGATCACCAGGTCCGGCTTATGCTCTGCAAGCGCCGCCGGCAGCCGCGCCCGGCCTCCGGCACTGGTGTCGCCGCTGATGGAGGCGTTGACCACTTTATCGTCGAAACCTTCGCTCTTGAGCCGTTGTCCCAACAACGCTACCCACCCTTTGCTGGTATCCAGCCCGAAACCGGCACTGATACTATCGCCAACGATCAGGACTGTACCCGCCGCTGCGTTCTGGGCCATGCACATCAAGGCCAGGCCAGCACTCAAAAACCACATTCGCATTGGATTCTCCATGGGCGCAAGCATTCTCACCGCGCGAAACCTTAGCAAAGTGGTTCCCAGCGCGGAAGGTGAACTGACTATCCTGCACGAACTGAGCCTGGAACTGAACAAGGGCGATAGCCTGGCTATCGTCGGCGCCTCCGGTTCCGGCAAATCCACCCTCCTCGGCCTGCTGGCCGGCCTCGACCTGCCCAGCAGTGGCGAAGTCACCCTCGCCGGCCAGGCCCTGAGTACCCTCGACGAAGACCAGCGTGCACGCATCCGCGCCGAGCACGTGGGGTTTGTGTTCCAGTCCTTCCAGTTGCTCGACAGCCTCAACGCGCTGGAAAACGTGATGCTGCCCCTGGAGCTGGACGGCCGCAAGGACGCCCGCGAGCGCGCCAAACACCTGCTGGAGCGTGTCGGCCTGGGCCAGCGTCTCACCCACTCGCCGCGCCAACTCTCGGGGGGTGAGCAGCAACGGGTAGCGATTGCCCGGGCGTTTGCTGCCGAACCGGACGTGCTGTTTGCCGATGAACCCACCGGCAACCTCGACAGCCATACCGGCGAGCGCATCAGCGACCTGCTGTTCGAACTCAACAAAGAGAGCGGCACGACCCTGGTGCTGGTGACCCATGACGAGCGCCTGGCCCACCGTTGCCGTCGCCTGATCCGTCTTGAAGCCGGCCTGATGGTCGCGCCCCTGGAGCCTTGATGGCACGCTTGCCCTTGTTGCGCCTGTTCAGCCTTGCCCTTCGCCAGTTGCTGCGCGATGCCCGCGCCGGCGAACTGCGTGTGCTGTTCTTCGCCCTGCTGGTGGCCGTGGCCGCCAGCACCGCCATCGGTTACTTCGGTGCCCGCCTGAACGGCGCGATGATGTTGCGCGCCACCGAGTTCCTGGCGGCCGACCTGGTGCTGGAAGGCAGTTCACCCGCCCGCACCGAGCAAATCCAGAGTGGCACCGAGCTGGGCCTGCAGCACGCCAGGGTGGTGGAATTTTCCAGCGTGATTGCCACTGACGCTGGCATCCAGCTGTCCAGCATCAAGGCGGTCAACGAGGCGTATCCGTTGCGCGGCGAGCTGAAGAGCGCCGCCGAACCCTTCGCCGAAGAAACTGCCGGAGGTGGCCCCAAACCCGGTGAAGCCTGGGTGGAAGCACGGCTGTTGACGGCACTGAACCTGAAAATCGGCGACAGCATCGACGTCGGCATGAAGACCCTGCGCCTTTCCCGCGTGCTGACCTATGAGCCGGATCGCGCCGGCAACTTCTATAGCCTGACGCCCAGGGTGATGATCAACCTGGCCGACCTTGACGCCACCGGCGTGGTGCAGCCCGGCAGTCGCGTGAGTTATCGCGACCTGTGGCGCGCGCCACAAGGCGGCACCGTGCTGCAAACCTATCGCGACCTGGTCAAGCCCGGCCTGGCTGCCAACCAGCGGCTGCAGGATGCGCGCGACGGCAACCAGCAGATCGGCGGCGCGCTGGGCAAGGCCGAACGTTACTTGAACATGGCCAGCCTGGTGGCGGTGCTGCTCTCCGGCGTGGCCGTGGCGCTCTCGGCCAATCGCTTCGCCAGCCGACGCTTTGATGCCAGCGCCTTGCTGCGCTGCCTCGGGTTGTCGCGACGCGAAACCATGTTGCTGTTCAGCCTGCAATTGGCCGTGCTGGGGTTGCTGGCCAGCCTGACCGGCGCCCTGCTCGGCTGGCTGGCGCAATTGGGCCTGTTTGCGCTGTTGCATGACCTGCTGCCGGCGGACGTTCCACCCGGCGGGCTGCTGCCGGCCGTTGCCGGGATTGGCACCGGGCTGGTAGCCCTCGCCGGTTTCGCCCTGCCGCCGCTGGCCGCCCTGGGGCGGGTGCCGCCACTGCGGGTATTGCGCCGCGACTTGCTGCCAATCCCTTCCAGCACCTGGATGGTCTACGGCGCCGCACTCTTCGCCCTGGGCCTGATCATGTGGCGCTTGAGCCTCGACCTGGTGCTGACCTTCGCCCTGCTGGGCGGCGGCGTGATTGCCGCGCTGGTTCTCGGCGGCCTGCTGCTCCTGTTGCTGCAAAGCCTGCGACGCCTGCTTGCCAGGGCCTCCTTGCCATGGCGCCTGGGGCTGGGCCAGTTGCTGCGTCATCCCCTGGCGGCCGCGGGGCAGTCACTGGCGTTCGGGCTAATCCTGTTATCCATGGGCTTGATCGCGTTGTTGCGCGGCGAATTGCTGGATACCTGGCAGAACCAGTTGCCCAAGGACGCCCCCAACTATTTCGCCCTGAACATCCTGCCCGCCGACAAAGACACCTTCGGCGCACGCCTGCTGGAATTACAGGCGCAATCGGCTCCGCTGTATCCGGTGGTACCGGGACGACTGATCAGCATCAATGGCTCGCCAGTGCAGGAGATTGTCAGCAAGGACTCCAGCGGCGATCGTGCAGTACAGCGAGACTTGAGCCTGACCTGGGCCGCCGACCTGCCACCGGGCAACAAGCTGACGGCGGGCTCCTGGTGGACGGCGCAACCGACCGACGAGATTCCAGGCGTCTCGGTGGAGGCCAAGGTCGCCGACAGCCTGAAACTCAAGCTCAACGATCACCTGGTGTTTACCGTCGGCGGGGAAAACCGCGAAGCGCGGGTCACCAGCCTGCGGGAAATCAACTGGGACAACTTCCAGCCCAACTTCTTCATGATCTTCCAGCCCGGCACCCTGAAGGACCTGCCGGCCACCTACCTGACCAGCTTCTACCTCGCACCCGGCCATGACCAACAGATCGTCGACCTGTCCCGGGCCTTCCCGGCGGTGACCATCCTGCAGGTGGAGGCACTGCTGGAACAACTGCGCAGCATCCTGGCCCAGGTCACCCTGGCGGTGGAGTACGTGCTGTTGTTTGTCCTGGCAGCGGGGATGGCCGTGTTGTTCTCCGGGCTCCAGGCAACCCTCGATGAGCGGATTCGCCAGGGCGCCCTGCTGCGGGCGCTGGGGGCTGAGCGCAAGTTGCTGGTCAAGGCCCGGCGTATCGAGTTCGGGTTGTTGGGCGCAGTCAGCGGGCTGTTGGCAGCGCTGGGCACCGAACTGGTGACACTGGTGCTGTACCGCTACGCGTTCGACCTGACCTGGCACCCGCATCCGTGGCTATTGCTGCTGCCGGTGATCGGCGCCGTGCTGATCGGCGGTGCCGGCGTGTTCGGCACCCGCCGCGCACTGAATGCCAGCCCGTTGACGGTGCTGCGCGAGGGCTGAAAACGCAAATGGCCCGCACGCGTTCATGCGTACGGGCCATCCGTTGTCACTTCACATATTCGATAGCGGTGATCCACCAGCACACTTCGCCACTCGGGGTCTGCACGAGCGCCTCGTCATCCACTTCCTTGCGCAACAGTGCCCGGGCCATGGGTGAGTCGATGGAGATGTAGTCCATACGCTCATAGATCTCGTCGTACCCCACGATGCGAAACCGCTTGGTCTCGCCCTGTTCGTTTTCAATCTCCACCCAGGCGCCGAAAAACACCTTCCCTTCCTGCTCGGGCATGTACTCGACCACGCGCATGTCTTCCAGGCGCTTGCGTAAATAACGCACCCGACGATCAATTTCCCGCAGCAGCTTCTTGTTGTACTGGTAGTCAGCGTTTTCGCTCCTGTCCCCCAGGGAGGCCGCCCACGTCACTTTGCGGGTGGTATCAGGGCGCTTTTCTCGCCACAGGTAATCAAGCTCCTTTTTCAGGGCCTCATGACCTTCTTTGGTAATCAGCTTGGTGCTCAAAAGCTCTACATCCCCTGGAAGTTTGCATTTTTCAGACCCGCTGCCGCATCAGGCACAACGCATTTAACGCCCGATGTCGGCTGTGGGGGTCGATGATAAATGAACTCGGGAAAGTAGCCAGACCCACCGGCGGATTCCGGCAACGACGCGTATCAGTCAGCCTCCGTCTGGGTCGGGCCGCATTCAGGCTGGCCGCGCCCGTTCTCGCCAAGCCATGCAAGTGACTCATCCAGGGATTGAAGCGTAACCCTCAGGTTGTCCCGCAGGACAGGCAACTGGAACAGCGCAGCCGTCAGCTGTTGCTCCTTGAGGCGCACCGCAAGGTCACGGTCATGCAACTGGGCTTCCTGGCTCTCCAGGTAGCGCGCACGCTCGTCCATTCGACGCTGCTCTGTCTGGTTCAGCGCCGAGCTGCCAGCCAGATGCTCTTCCCGGAGGGCCAGCGTGCGGGCCAACTGTTCCAGGGACGTTTCCTTTTCGGCAATCCTGTCGGCACTCCGCTGACTCTCCTGCTCAAGGTCAGCCTTTTCCTGGCGCAGTTCGAGACGCAACTGATCAAGCGCTTCTTCCTGCTTGAGCACGCTGAGCTTTTGCTGCGTCAGTTCCTGTGACAATCGGGAAAGATTGGCCAGCGTATCGTCCACTTCAAACAACGAGGATGACTCATTCCGGGCAGGCATGGGCGGCGGCGCCTGGGGGACCGGTTCAGGTTGTTGGACTATGGGCGCCGGCAGTGGCGCAGCGACAGCAGGCGCCTCGATCGGTGCCTGTAGTGGCGCCTCAACGAGCGGCTCGGATATCTCGAGCTCAGCCTCGGGCGCCTGCGTCACCGGCTCGGGCAATGACCGCGCAGGCTCTGAAGGATCGGGGGACCTGGGAGCAGACACCATTCTTGAGGAGAAACGAATCGACGGCACGATCAACGTGTTGCTTTCAATGGCGGGCAAACCGGGCGCCGACGTTCCCAGGGTAATCACCTTCATCACCAGGGATTTCTTGATCGTCAACGAGTGATGATCTTCAGGCCTGGCCGGGGGCAATTTGCAGCCTTTCAAATCAACAAAATGAAAGGGAATCTGAGTTTCGCCGCTGCTTGCAGATTTTGCCCCGGGAGCAGCCGCGAGCGTCAGGATTTGCTTGAAGACATGGGTCGCTATTTGCAGGTCTTCCTTGGAGTCTATCGCCCCCAGAAAGTAACGTTCGGACTTTTTGCGCAACGCTGCGATGTACACCCGTGAACTACCGGGCTCTGTTTCTTCATCCAGACTGTAGGCAAGAAAGTTTGAAGAGATCTGCGCCACCGCAAAACCACAAAGCAGTGCACCATTGACCGGCGCATCATGCCCGGACTGTTCAAGAACAAGGGTACGTAGAAGCAGCATGACATCAGGCTCCATTTCAAATTGGCATAAACTTTAAATAAACACCAAATAAACAACGACTGTAATTAAATCATCAAAAGCAAAACAATTGTTTCAGCGAGTCATAGTCTGGCATGTAGGACTTATCTTATTCAGCCCCCTCAGCATTTCCAAGAGCGTTTATTGAACGTACCATTTTTTAACAGTGCGACACCGGAAAAGCTTCAACATAAAAAGATTTCAAGCATTGAATTTCGAACATTCACAACCTGCTGTTCACCCAGGTTAATCCAGCCTTGCCATATCCATTCAGTAGAAAAGCATAATGATCGAGATAACGAGCCTGACAAAAACCATGGGCGGAAAAAACATTATTCATGACTTCTCATTCAACGCCCAACCCCAGGAATGCCTCGGGCTGTTTGGAAATGATGGTGCGGGAAAAACAACTATTATCAAAATGATCTCAGGCTCGACTACACCCTCTTCAGGTCATATAAAAATATTCGGTAACGATATCGCCCTGAACGCATTCCAGGCAAAGAAAGTCACCGGCTACCAGCCAGAGCGACTCTTGAGCCATGGTGCAATGAGTGTAAAGGCCTTTCTCGGTTTCATTGCCGAAATACGCGGATTCCGCGGCGCGGAAAAACGCAAGATGATTGACCGGGCAGTTGCACGGCTTGAGTTGTGGCGGATACTCAAAAGCCCGGTGGAAACCCTCACGGACGGGTTGAAACGCAAGGTAGCCATCGCCCAGGCAATCCTGCATGACCCCGGCCTGCTGTTGCTCGACGAGCCAACAGAAGGTCTGAGTGCCGACCAGAAACACAAAGTCAGAATGCTCATCAAGTCGCTCAGCGACGAGATGACGATCATTGTCGCGTCCCGTGCGCCGGAAGAACTGACCGGTATTTGTAACCGCGCACTGGTGATAGCCGACGGCCGATTGGTGGCAGACGCTTCGGTGCCCGAACTGCAGCGCAGCTCCCGTCATCACCAGGCGGTCACCCTTGCAGCCGACACACCGCTGGACCTGTTGGCCCTGGCGGTATTGCCCGGGGTCGCCGGCATCGAGGAAGACCGCGAGACTCCCGGCACAGTGACCGTACTCGCCCTGCCGGGGCAAATCATCTACCCCCACATCAATGCACTGGTCACCCAGCGCCGCTGGAAGCTCAATGCCCTGAACCTGGAAGCCGGGCGCCTGGATGACGTTGTGCACCATATGAGCCAGGAGGCATCGATTTGAAACTTCTCCCGGTCATATTCAAGCGTCAACTGGTCAGTTATTTTTCGGCTCCCGTCACTTACCTGAGCACTGCGGTTTTCCTGACCGCCGCTGCTGTATTTGGCTTCCACTCAACCCGGTTACTGGAAGTCGGCAGTGCCGACTTGCAGGGCTTCTTCCAGTTGCACCCCTGGCTCTACTTACTGTTGACACCTGTTCTATGCACTCGGCTTTGGGCCGACGAGCCCACCACCGGTTCCATGGAGTTCCTGAAAACCCTGCCCGTCACACGTTTCGAGATAGTGGTCGGAAAGTTTCTGGCGGCCTGGATTGTTTCTGGCGTGGCCCTGCTGTTGACCTTCCCGATAGTTATCACCGTCAACTATTTTGGCAATCCGGACAATACAGTCATTGCGTCACAATACCTGGGAAGTTGGGTATTGGCCGGATGTTATCTATCCGTGGGCTGTTTTATCTGCGCACTGACACACCATCGCGCGATTATATTCACCGTAACCCTGTGCTTGCTGCTGACCGCCAGTGGCCTGTCATCCATTCTTGATGCGATTGAACATCAAGTTCCGGTATGGCTGATTGACCGCCTTCTTTCCCTGAGCCCGTCTGCGCGTTTTGACGCCGTTGACCAAGGGGTACTGGCTCTTCAAGACAGTTTGTACTTCATCAGTATGATCATCGCCTTTCTTGGCGCGACGGTCATTGTCCTGAATGTAAGAAACGGTTGAGAAGGACACATCACGATGAAAACGCGACTAAGTGCCAGCCTCACAATTATCACGCTCCTGTTACTGTTTCTCGCTTTTAACCTGGTCTGGGCACTGAAACTTCCAAATCCACGGCTGGATTTTTCGGAACAGAACATCCATACACTTTCCGATCCTGTACAGACTATGCTCGGTTCACTGGAAAGACCGGTGGATCTGTACTTCTTCAATTCAAGCAACCGTGCACACAAAGCCAACGCCGTTGAAAGCTACGCTAAACGGGTAGAGCTGTTGCTCAAGGAATATGAAAAAGCGGCAAAGGGCAAAATCAACCTGCACCTCATCGACCCCACCCCTTTTTCTGAAGATGAATACAAAGCCAGGTTACTGGGACTTGACGAACAACACGGATTCTTCGGCCTGGTGGGTACCAGCGCGGGCCATGCGCCCCATAGCATCCCGTCATTCAGCCCGGACCGGGAGTCACTGCTGGAGTATGAAATCAGCCATTTGATTCATAAGGTGATCCACCCCGAGCAACCCATTGTGGGCGTGATCTCCCGGCTGCCAATAAACGGTGAGCGAGATGAACGCACCGGCGTTAATACGCCTCCCTGGCAGGTGTTGCAGGAGATCCGTCGCCAGTTCAACGTGGTGAGCCTGGAGCCGGGTATCGCGCAAATTCCTGAACACGTCAAAACCCTGATGGTGATTCATCCCGGCAACCTGCCTGACCAAACCCTCTACGCAATAGACCAGTTTGTATTGGGCGCAGGCAAGTTGATGATGTTTATCGACCCGCTTGTCGGGCTGGACACCAGCGTCACGGCCCCGGAAAACCCCAAGCTGGAAGCACTGCTGTCCGCCTGGGGCATCCAGATGCCCGCGAACAAGGTGATTGCCGATCGCGACTATGCCACTTCGGTGATCCTGACCACAGGCCAGCCGCCTGTGCGCCATCCCGCGGCACTGACCTTGCCCCGCCAGGCGATGGCACAGGATGACATCAGCGCCTGGAAACTTCACAACGTCAACGTCTTGAGCAGCGGCGCCCTGGCCCCTGCCAAGAGAAGCCGCATGACCTTCACCCCGTTGCTGCAAAGCTCCGCGCACGCCGCGCTGTTTGAGGCAGAGCGCTTCGCCCTGCCAGCGCAGCTCAATTCACTGATCAATGAAACAGCCACTCGCGCTCAACAACAGGTGATCGCCGCCCGCGTCGAAGGGCCCGCCTATTCCGCCTTTCCTGACGGCATCAGTGGGCGTAACACCGGCTTGCAAAAGGCTGCGAACATCCATGTGGTCGTGGTCGCCGACACTGACCTGCTCAGCGATCGTGTGTCTGGAATGCTCCAGAAGCATCGCGCGGCGGGTAGCCCGTTGTCAGATAACGCGATGTTTGTATTGAACACCCTGGACAACCTGGCGGCGCCCGATGCACTGATGAACATTCGCCCCCGTGCAGGCGGTGCTCGATCACTGCAGGTGCTGCAGGCAATGCGCGAAGACGCGGCACTGGCCTACGGTGAGAAGTCCGCCGAACTGGCGCAACGCCTGGAACAAACGGAAAAGGAATGGCAACTGCTCAACCCCCCGACAATTTCCCCGGGCCCTCAGGCTGCAACCTCCAACACACTGCTGCAAGCGCTCAACAAGGAGCGGTTGCGAATCCCCATGGAAATTCACGCGCTGAAGGTCCAGTCATACGCCGAGGTTCACGCCCTGGAACGCAAAGTGAAGCTGCTCAATATCGTGCCTGTACCGCTGATACTGTGCCTGATTGCGGGGGGTATTTTCCTGTTGCGTCGCCGTCGTCGGCACCTGCCTTCAGCAGCGTTCTACTGAGGGCTCAACGCCGGGCGATCAGCCCTTGCCGGGCAATGCGGGTCAGTTGGCGTATCACTTCGTCCGCGTCGCTGGCACTGGGCGCCTGAATGACGGCCAAGTCGAAGCTGTTGGACGCAAAGCGCGCAAGGGAGTCGCCGTCTTCGACAAACTGGATCAGAAAGGCCGAAGGCCGCCCCGTGCGGCGCGGCCAGCCATCCAGATAGCGCAGCAACGTCGGCTGATGCTTGCCGCCCAAGAGGATTTTAGGATTGCGTTGGGTCAGGTCCGCGGTGATCGGGGCCAGGCGTATGAGGGGGCGTAGTGCATTCATTGTGTCGTGTCTCTGCCTCAAAAGTCTGCGGGCAGGTGAGAGGCAACACCGAACCAGCGCTTTAGCGGAATTTCGAAGCTGGCCCATGGCTCTGGCTTCTGTCGGGACTGTGATCAGTCACCCGTGGCGCCCCGCAATTAGCTGTTTAAATCGGCGCATGGGCAACATCCTAGAGAAGCCTGTAGGGCGGTGTCAAGAATCCCGAGCAACGAAAAGGCCCGCACTGGGCGGGCCTTTTAAGGGGGGTTCGCGGTATCAGTGAGTGATGGCGCGGTCTGCGGACAATTTGCCCGCACCTTCCAACAACACGGCCAGCGTACCGCCCAGCAGCGCCAGGGCGAACTCGTAGCCGTTGTTGGCCATGAACAAACCGTTATGGATATGCACCGAGAAAATCGCCACCAGGGAAATGATCGACAGGCCGAGTGCCGCTGGCCGCGCCAGCAAGCCAATGATCAGCGCCAGCCCGGCGAAGAACTCGGTACCACCGGACAACACCGCCATCAGGGTACCCGGGGCCAGGCCGATACTTTCCATCCACTGGGCAGTGCCCGCCAGGCCGCCGCCGCCAAACCAGCCAAAGAGCTTTTGCGAACCGTGGGCGGCGAAGATGATCCCGACAAAAATCCGCAGGACAGTCAGGCCGTAGCCGGCGCGGGTGGAGAGGATGCGGGTGATCAATGGGCTCATGCTGATAATCCTTTTCAAGGTAGGGGTTGGGTTGGCCGCTATATTAATCAGTTTAAACAATGATAAAAGCCGATAAAGCGGCTCATAATTATCGAATTAATAGATTATTTACGTGAGGCAACCCGTGGCGCTGCCGGCTCCAACGACTCCCGCTCACGATCAAACGCCAGGTAATACTTGTTCACGCTATTAACATAGCTGACGCCGCTCATTCCCACCTGCTCCATGGCAATGCGCTCGACCTGGAAAAACCATTGGTTTGGGTTAAGCCCCCGCCGCCGCGCCTCGGCACGCATTCCCTGGACCCGCTCGGGCCCCATGTTGTAGGCCGCCAGCACAAAAGCCATGCGCTCGCGCTCATTGAGCTTGGGGCTTGAGAAGAACTTGCGCCGGATCATCGCCAGGTACCGCGCGCCCGCCTGCACATTGTTGTCCAGGCTTTCGATGTTGTTCACCCCGACCCGCTGCGCCGCCGATGGCGTGATCTGCATCAGCCCGGTGGGGCCGCCGCTGCTGCGAGCGCCAGGGTCCAGGGCAGACTCCTTGAAGGCCAGCGCGGCCAGGTTCAGCCAGTCCATGCCCTGCTCGCGGGCATGCTTTTGCAGCACCGGGCGCAGTTTTTCCAGGCGCTGGCGGTCGACGCGAGCCAGTGGATAACGTACCTGGTAGAGGCGGCGGTAGATGCGCTGGAACGCCACATCCTGATCGGACGGCGTGCGGTAGGTCTTGAGGAAGCGATCAATACTGGCCCGCAGCATCGAGGCATCCTGGCGCACAAACCAATACTCTTCGCCCGGCTCGCTGATGGTCACTTGCCGGTCGAAACGCAGCTTGGGCAGGATCTTCGCCCAGCGTTCGGCAATCGGCCGCTCGACAATGGTCAGGTGGAAAATCCCGGCCTGGACCATCTCCAGCACGTCCTCTACCGCGAGGCTCGGATCCACCCACTCCACCTTCACCGGCGGCAATTTGTGCAGCGCCAGCTTCTGGTTGACCTGGCTGATCGCATCCGACGCGGCACTGCCCGTGGTCAAGGCCAGCGTGCGCCCGGACAGTTGCTCCAGCCGGGTAAACCGCCGCTCGCCCTTCAGCCCCACCAGCCATAACGGCACGTCGCTGGCGATCGGGTCGCTGGTGGCAATCTTGTGGGCGGCCTTCACATCCAGCAATTCGCCGGGTGCCACCAGGTCGCCCTCGCCACGGGCCAATGCGCCAATCAACTGATCCTTGGCCTTGGGAATAATCTTGAGGTTGATTTCCTCGCCGTCACGGGCGTGACCGTTGAGGTATTGCTCGAAAGCGCGCAGGCGATGGTATTCAACACCGATGGCCTGGCCCTGGACTTCGCCGGAACTGTTGCGGCTCTGGTTGACCAATACCCGCAAGGTGCGGCTGCTGCGGATTTCCGCAAGGTCGCGGACCTTGCCGGGCCGGGTCACTTCCAGCGGCCCGTCCAGACGCGCAACCGCCGCCATGGGCAGCAGTAACGTCAGGCACAACACAAGCAACGCCGAGGGTCGGATCATCCGCTCTCCGGAAGAAAGAATACTGCCCATTGCTTCGCGAAAAACGAGGCGTTGGGGGACAGAAACAGAGCGCCATGAGCGCAGGCTTTGGGCGCAAGGGTGGCACGGCAGATGGCGACAAACCAAACACGGTGTTACTTGCGACTTTCAAAGACAGCTTTAACTCGTTGTAGTTCTTGGCTTTTCTTATAAATCTACAGCTCTGATATGCTTTCCGACCGCAGGCGGAGGTAGCACCATGCAACTCATTGATATCGGCGTCAACCTGACCAACCCAAGTTTCGACGAAAAGCACCAGGCCGTTCTCGACCGTGCCTACGCCGCCGGGGTGAGCCAATTGGTGCTCACCGGTACCAGTGTCGACGGCAGCGAACAGGCCCTGGAGCTGTGCCAGCAACTGGACGAAAGTGGCCAACGCCTGTTCGCCACCGCCGGCATTCACCCCCACTCTGCCAGTGACTGGAACGCCGAAAGCGCCAGGCGCCTGCGCGGCCTGCTCAAGGAAAGTCGCGTGCGTGCGGTGGGTGAATGCGGGCTGGATTTCAACCGGGATTTCTCACCGCGCCCCCAGCAGGAAAAAGTCCTCGAAGAACACCTGGCCCTGGCCGTGGAGTTGAAGCTCCCGGTATTCCTCCACGAACGTGACGCCAACCAGCGCCTGCTGGAAATCCTGCGGGACTACCGCGATCACCTGTCGGCCGCCGTGGTGCACTGCTTCACCGGCGAGCAGCGGGCGCTGTTCAGCTACCTCGACCTGGACCTGCATATCGGTATCACCGGCTGGATCTGCGACGAGCGCCGTGGGACGCACCTGCATCCACTGGTCAGGGAAATTCCCCGGGGCCGTCTGATGCTGGAAAGCGACGCGCCCTACCTGCTGCCTCGCACCCTGCGGCCCAAGCCGAAAAACGGTCGCAACGAACCCGCCTATTTACCGGAAGTCCTACGGGAGGTCGCGTTGCACCGCGAAGAAACCGTGGAAGACCTGGCGCAACACAGCACCGCCTGTGCCCGCGCCTTTTTTGGATTGCCTGTGCCGGATTGACGCGGCGCATTGACCCATATCAAAACCCGGCATCCCGATAGCGGCAAAATAATGGCACCTTGCCAATGCTGTTTCCGCTATCAGAGAAAACCTTCCATGGGTGCCTGGCTTAGCAACATCTCGCTGAAGTACAAATTCTGGGCCGTGAACGCGGTCGCCTTCATCACCACCCTGCTGCTGGTGTTGTACGCCGTGCAGCTCGAACAACAGGCCCGCAGCCAGGCCTCACAGGCGTCGGCGCAAGCCCAGGGGCGCTTGCTCGGTGCCTGGCCCGCCGGCCAGCCACTGCCCAAGGGCGAGCACTGGCTGACGTTTGCCAGGGGCAAAGTCCCACAACTGGGCGACGAAGATCTGTCAGCCCTGGCCAACGCCAGTGGCTGGGTGGATTTCAATCACATGCCACTGCTCGGCGAAAACCCGCTGATGGGCGCCGAAGTAATCAGCCGTGCCGACGGTCAACAGGTCGCCGTGCTGGCCTACGGGCCCAGCTTGAGCCAAGTGTTCGAAGAACGCTTCGCCAACTACGCCGTAGCGGTGATGATTCTGATGCTGGCCATGCTCGGCGCCTCACAGCTGCTGATCCGCTTTCTCCTCAGCCAGCTCAACACCTTGAAAGACGTGATGCTGCACGTCGAGAAAACCGGCGACCTCTCGGCCCGCGTCCCCCTGGCCTGCAAGGATGAAGTCGGGCAGATGGCCAGCGCCTTCAACGCGATGCAGGCGGGTTATCAACGGGTGGTCAACACGGTTGCGCGCACCGCCAGGCAACTGGACGACGGCGCCGCACGCCTGGCCAGCAGCATGAACGAGGTGCAGCACGGCATGCTCGGCCAGCAAAGCGAAACCGACCAGGCCGCCACGGCGATCAACGAGATGACCGCCACCGTCTACCACATCGCCCAGCACGCCGGCGCCACCCGCGACCTGTCCCAGACGGCTGACACTCTCGCCGGCAGCGGCCAGGAAGTGGTCAGCCGGGTACAGCGCTCGATTGCCGGGCTGTCCACCGGCGTGCAGCAGACCGCCGAAATGATCCAGAAGCTGGCCGAGGACAGCCAGAAAATCAATGGCGTGGTCGGGGTGATTCACAGCATCGCCGAACAGACCAACCTGCTGGCCCTCAACGCCGCCATCGAAGCCGCCCGCGCCGGCGAAATGGGCCGGGGTTTTGCCGTGGTCGCCGACGAAGTGCGCAACCTGGCCAAGCGGGTGCAAAGCTCCACCGATGAAATCACCCGCATGGTGTCCGCCCTGCAAGCCGGCACCCGGGACGCCGTGGACTTTATGCAGGAAAGCTCGTTCAAGGCCGACGACTGTGTGCAACAGGCTCAAGAAGCCGGGATTGCCCTCGCCGAGATCACCGGCGCGGTGGCGCAGATGCGCGAGAGCAACACGCAGATTGCCGTGGCTGCCGAGCAGCAAAGCCATGTGGCCGAGGAAATGAACCGAGCGGTGGTGAGCATTCGGGACGTCACCGAAAACACCGTGCAGCAGACAGTAGACTCGGCGACCACCAGCAATGAGCTGGCGACCCTGGCCGGGGAACTGAGCAAAGCCATCGGCCAGTTGCGGCTCTAAACCCTAAAGGGGTGGCTATGGCCCCCATAGCCATCCTTGATTCGCGGCCCCACCCTGCCCGACCTAAACTCTGCTCAAGATGTTTCAACGGACAGAGGAATCACGATCATGGGCAAACGTCATCCGAATATCCCCGCCTGGCAATGGCGCACCCACCCGCAAAATCACCAGCACGGGACCAATCAAGTGTTGCAGCTGATTGCGCTGCCACTCCTGGTCATCGGTTTTCTGTTGATGGCATCGGGCGTGTTCAGCGAGAACCTGGCGAGTGCCGCCATCGGTATCGTCGGCATTCTGGCAGCCCTTGCATTGCAGCATCACGGTCGTCGCCTGGAGGCACGCGGCAGCGACGCCTCCAGCGATCAACACTTGCTGGTCTGAGGACTCAGGCGAACACCACCACCGACTGGCGGCTGATAGCGATCAACTGGCCGTCGGGGCTCCACAACTGCGCAGCCGCATGGCCATAGCCATCGCGGGCGTGCTCGATGTGGACCAGGTATTGGCACCAGTCCAGGGTGCTCAGGTTTTGCAGCGGTTGGACAAACTCGATGGTCCAGGTCAGGGTGCTGCCGGCCGCCGGTTGTTTCAGGTGCGGCAACACCGACGGTGGCCACGCATCCACCAGCGCGAGGATGTGCGCTTCGGTCAGCGGCTCTTCTTTTACATCGCCACGCAAGCGCACCCAGCCGCCCATCTCCCGGGATGTATTGCCGGTGAACGGCAGGCCACCGACGCTCCAGCGCATCGCCAGGTGGCGCATGAACTCCGGCGTCACGCCTTTGATGTAGGGCAACTCCTGGCATTCATCCCAATGCTTGAAGGTGGGCGCCGGTTCGGCGGCGACGTCAATCTGCGAAGGCCGTGATGCGCCAAAACTGGCCTGCACCAGGGTCATCGTTTCACCGTTCTGCACCACACGTCCCAGCACTTGGCTGACGGCCTTGCCTTCGCGCAGCACTTCGACTTCGTAGCGGGCCGGCACGTCCGGCGCCACCGGGCCCACAAAGGTGATCGCCAGTGAGCGCAACGGGCGATCCGCCGGGACTTTCGCCCGCAAGGCCTCGTACTCCAACGCCGCAACCAGCCCGCCAAAGCTGGCGCGGCCCTGGGCCCATTCGGCCGGGATCGAAACGTCCAACGGGTGGCTGCGGACAGCGTCGAGCAAATCACTAAAGCGCATGGCGGTCTCAACTTGAAAAAGGAGTTGAGGGATCTTAACCAGCCGGCCTACACCACGCAGCGCCTATTCCGGCCAAAATCCCGGACAGATAGGTCGCAGGGTCAAGCGAAGCAGTCGGCGTTCAACTTATCCAAAACCCGATCCGCCTGCCCTTCCGCCTCGGCCATGGTGCGGTGCCAACCAGGCACGCACGCCTGCAAATCGGGCTCGTGCCCGGCTTGCGCCAGCCATTGCCAGCAATCGTGCCAATCACCCAGGGCGCCCTGGGCCGCCTTGAGACGCGATATGGCTTTGGGCGGTAGCTTGTTCAGCTCGGGATAAGCCTCGGCCGCATAACGCACGCGCTTGATCAACAGGCGCAGGCGATGACGGTCGTGGTTGGGGTCGTGCAGCGCTTCGTCGAGCTTCTTCCATTGCTTGGCCAGGCGTTTTTCAATGCGCGTGCGCAGGCCATTGAGCAATTTCTGCCGTTGGGAGGCGCGGATAAAGCGGGGGAATGCTTCGAGGATCAACAGCAGTTGCGCCAGCTCAGGCCCTTGTGCAACCGAGCGGTAGGTGGCCGGCTGCTGCCGGATACGCCGCTCGGCCGCCTCATGATGGCCGTGTTGGTGGAGGTACCCCGCCAGCACTTCGCGGTCGCGAAACGGCGTGGTCAGTTGGCCGACGGCACTGGCGGCCGCCTCGAGTTGCTCGACACCGGGCAACCCGCGCAATGGCCGCAACAGGCTGCGCAAGCGCCGCACCGTGGTGCGCAGATCATGCAGGGCCTCGTCGTCCGTGACGGCGGCGAGGCGCGCCTGGCAGCTCAGTAACCCAACTTCCAGGCCGATGACCTGCGCGACTAGCTGATCGACCAAGGCTGACATCCTTTCCTCCTCAATGATTAAACCTTCGGGCTTGAGGCCGCCGACGCCGCCTCGTTGCACTCGACAACTGCTACGCGGGGTTAGCGCCCTGCGCGCGACTCACGAATATAGAAGCGGGCTTTCTCGGCCTTGGTCGAGCAGCCTTCGAAGGCTTCGAACTGCTGCTGGGTCTTGGCGCCAGTCAACAACGATAGAGCCTTGGAGTAACTCACGGTGCCGGCGAAACCTTCGGCCTTGGCCAGGTCCAGCTCGTGCCACGCAGCGTCCAGTTGCGTGCCGCAGCTGTCGCGATAAGCGGTTTTCCCGGCACAACCGGCCAGGGCCAACACGATCACAGGCACACACATCCAGGCTTTCATCAAATGACACCTCAAGAAAAGAAAAAACAGTCACAGGTGTAGACGTTGCCTACACCGAAAAGTGCCTTATCCGACTGCCTGAATCCGCAGTCCCGATTGCCAGAGCATACCCGAGCGTGGTGGCCCGCTCGCGAAAATAATCGGTTGTGACAGTGATGATTGAAGCGCGCCCCTCGATGGGTGCATTGTGGTCACCTGTTTTGCGAAGGATCAGGTCATGAAGAAACGTGTTGCATTGGTGCTGGGCTCCGGCGGCGCCCGGGGCTACGCCCATATCGGCGTGATCGAGGAAATCGAAAAACGCGGCTATGACATCGCCTGCATCGCCGGCTGTTCCATGGGTGCGGTGGTGGGTGGGATCTATGCTGCGGGTAAGCTGGACGAGTACCGAAACTGGATCGAAAGTCTCGACTACCTGGACGTGCTGCGCTTGGTAGACGTGAGCTTTCGCCTGGGGGCGATTCGTGGCGAAAAGGTGTTCGGGCAGATCCGCAAGATCGTCGGCGAGATCAATATCGAAGACCTGCGCATTCCCTACACCGCCGTGGCCACGGACCTGACCAACCAGCAGGAAATCTGGTTCCAGGAAGGCTGCCTGCACCAGGCCATGCGGGCCTCGGCGGCGATTCCCAGCCTGTTCACCCCGGTGATGCAGGGCAATCGCATGCTGGTGGACGGCGGCTTGCTGAACCCTCTGCCGATCGTGCCGGTGGTGTCGAGCCACTGCGACCTGATCATTGCGGTCAACCTCAACTCCACCAACCAGAAGCACTACAAGCTTCCGGTGATCCAGCGTCCGCCGGCGTTCAGGAGCCGCTTCGACAACCTGGTGCGTTCACTGGGTTCGCACTTGCCGTTTCGGCGCAAGCAGGCCGAGCAGTTGTTGATGCTGGAACAGGAAGCGCTGCTGGCCCAGGCTGCCGACATCAACCCGTGGCTGGACTCTGCCGAACCCGAGGCGCAACAACCGGCGGCGGCACCGGAAAAGGCCGGGGCGCCAAAGTCGGCGACCGGCTCGTTCATCATCGATAACGTGGGGCCTGCATCGCTGCTGGATTTGATCAACCAGAGCTTCGAGGTGATGCAGACGTCATTGGCGCAGTACAAGATCGCCGGGTATCCGCCGGATATTCTGATCAACGTGCCGAAGCGCGTGTGCCGGTTTTTCGAGTTTTACAAAGCGCCGGAGTTGATCGCGCTGGGGCGGGAGATCGCGAGCGATACGCTGGATCGTTACGAGAGCGAGCAACACTGAGGTTTGATAAGCAGGGCTTGTGTGGCGAGGGAGCTTGCTCCCGCTGGAGTGCGAAGCGCTCCCAGGATTCTGGGGCTGCTGCGCAGCCCAGCGGGAGCAAGCTCCCTCGCCACAGGTGAGCTAACGCTTCAGGCTTCGGTGTTCAATAGCCGATACCCAACACCGGCCTCAGTCACGATAAACCGTGGCTGGGTCGGATCATCCGCCAGTTTCTGGCGCAGATGCCCCACCACAATCCGCAGGTAATGGCTGTCTTCGGTATGGGTCGGGCCCCAGATATCCTTGAGCAGTTGCTGCTGGGTGATCACCCGCCCGGGATGCCGCGCCAGTTGCGCCAGTACCGCGTATTCCTTGCGGGTCAGCGCCACTTCGACACCGTCCAGCAGCACCCGCCGATAAGCCAGGTCTACCGTCAGCGGGCCAAAACGTAGTGCCGCTTCCTGGGCCTCCCCCGCCGGCGCCTGGCGCAACAACGCCCGCACCCGTGCAAGAAACTCCTGGATGCCAAATGGCTTGGTCACATAGTCATTGGCGCCGTTGTCCAGCGCCTCGACTTTTTGCACTTCACTGGCTCGCACCGACAACACCAGTACCGGTACCGTGGACCACTCACGAAACTCGCGCAGCACCTGCTGGCCGTCCATGTCCGGCAGGCCGAGGTCAAGCACCAGCAGGTCCGGTTTACTCAAGGCGGCCTGCGCCAGGCCTTCGTTGCCGGTGCCGGCCTCGATCACTTTGTAGCCCTGGGAGGCCAGGCTGATACGCAAGAACTTGCGGATCTGCGGTTCGTCGTCAATGACCAAAATCGTCGCAGTCTGGCTCATGGTGTCCAATCAAAATCCGTGAAGAAAAGAGGGTAGCTCAAGGTTCGCTTTCCAGGCCAGGCTGGGCCTGCAATGGCAGGAATAAAGTGATGCAGGTGCCACGGCCCTCAATGCCGTCGGCCACGCTGATATGCCCGCCGTGGGCGCCGACCATGCCCTGGCAGATCGCCAGGCCGAGCCCGGTGCCCTGCCCGCCGCGATCCCCCCTGGCGGCGGTGTAGAACATATCGAAAATCTTCGCCCGCTCCTCCTCGGGAATCCCCGGTCCCTCATCGGCAACAGCAAAAAACAACTGGTTATCCTGCACGCCCGCGCTGAGTTTCAGCCGGCCTTGTGGCGGCGAGAAGCGTGCGGCATTTTCCAGTACGTTGACCAGTGCTTGCTCGATCAACGCGGCATGCACGTAGAGCAGCGGCAGCTCGGGCGGCACGTCGGTGATCACCTGCAGCGGCGCCAATACCGCACGCAAGCGGCCCAGGGAGCTGCCGACGATATCGCCGGGTGACACCCAGTCCCGCGCCAGCTTCAGGGCGCCGTGGCCCAGGCGAGTCATGTCCAGCAGGTTCTGGATGTAGCGATCCAGGCGCTCAGCCTCATCGCGAGTGCCTTCCAGCAGCTCCCGGCGATCTTCCAGGGGAATCGCCTCGCCGAGGGCCAGCAGGCTGTCGATGCTGCCACGCATGGAGGTCAGCGGTGTGCGCAAATCGTGAGACACCGAAGCCAGCAAGGCGCTGCGCAATTGCTCGGTTTCACCGTGCAGGCGTGCCGCTTCCAGTTCCTGGCCGAGCTGCGCACGGGCCAGGGCCTGGGCCAAGGGCTGGCTCAAGGCCGTGAGCAGGCGACGGCGCTGGCCGCTCAGTTCAAGCCCGGCCTTCGGGCTGACCCCCAGCAGACCCAACGGACCTTCTTCGCTGGACAACGGCCACCACCACCAGCGCCCGAACGGCAAGGTGCCGGTGCCCATGCCGGCCGGCTGATCGTGCTGCCAGGCCCAGTCGGCGGCGGCGCGTTCGGCTTCGGTAAAGGTGATCGGGCCACCGGTCTCGACCTTCCAGTCGCCCTGCCCGTCGCGGTTGAGCAGGCACAATTGCAGGTCGCTCCAGCCTTCCAGATGATGCGCGGCGGCACTGATCACTGCCTGGCGATCGGTGGCGGCGGTGAGTTTGCGGGACAGGTCGAGCAGCTCGGTGGTTTCTTCCTGGGTATCGCGCAGCGCCTGCAACTGCCGGCGCTGGCGTGCAGCGAGATTACCGGTGAGCGCCGCCATCAGCAGGAAGAACAACAGCGTCAGCACGTCTTCTTCACGCTGGATCGCGAAGGAGAAATTCGGCGGGATGAACAGGAAGTCGTAGCTCAGGAATGACAGCGCCGCACACGCCAGCGCCGGCCCCAGGCTACTGCGCACCGCCACCAGCAATACGGCGGCGAGGAACACCAGCGAGATATTCGGCAACGGCAAGGCACTGGCGACACCCCATGCGACTGCGGCCGCGATCACGGTCGCCACCACCGCCAGGGCATAGTCAAACCACACCAGCCCACGCACATCCGGCAGGCGCGGAGGGGCCGGAACTTCGTCGCTGTCGAGGACGTTGATTTCCAGGCCCCGTGCATTGCGCAGCAGGCGTGCCGCCAAGCCGCCACCAAACAGATTGCGCCGCCAGCGCGGCCGGGACTGCCCCACCAGAATCAAGCTGGCGCGACGCTCGGCGGCGTGCTGGATCAGGGTCTTGGCCACCTCCCCCGCTCGCAGCAACACCACTTCACCGCCAAGACGCTCGGCCAGTTGCTGGGCGTTTTGCAGGCGCAGGCGCGATTGTTCATCGCGCACCCGGCCGTTATCCACATGCACCAGGCTCCACGGCAAATGCCGACGCTGGGCTACGCGGCTGGCATGACGCACCAGGCGTTCGGCCTGGGCATCGCCGTCCACGCCCACCAGCAAGCGGCCACGCACAGCCGGTGCGGCCTGGCCCAATTGGCGATAACCCTGGGCCAGGTCATCGTCGACATGGGCCGCGGCGGTTTGCATCGCCAGCTCGCGCAGGGCCATGAGGTTGGTCTGGGTGAAGAAGGCATCGATGGCAGCACGGGCCTGTTCCGGCACGTAGACCTTGCCGTCCCGCAGGCGCTCCAGCAGTTCCCGGGATGGCAGGTCGATCAGCAGCAGTTCATCGGCTTCCTGCAAGACCCAGTCGGGCAAGGTCTCGCGCACTTGCACGCCGGTAATGCCGCGCACCTGGTCGTTAAGGCTTTCCAGGTGCTGGACGTTGACCGTGGTGAAGACGTTGATGCCCGCCGAGAGCAATTCCTGGATGTCTTGCCAGCGTTTTTCGTGGCGGCTGCCGGGGGCGTTGCTGTGGGCCAGTTCGTCCACCAGCACCAGTTTGGGCTTGGCGGCGAGCAGGCCGTCGAGGTCCATTTCCTCCAGCATCACGCCGCGGTATTCGGAACGCAGCAGCGGCTGTTGTGGCAAGCCGCTGAGCAAGGCTTCGGTCTCGGCGCGGCCGTGGGTTTCCACCACGCCGGCGATCAGCCGCACGCCCTGGCGCAGTTGGGTGTGGGCAGCCTGGAGCATGGCGTAGGTCTTGCCCACGCCGGGCGCGGCGCCGAGGAAGACTTTGAGCCGGCCACGGCCGTCCCGGGGTAGATCGGCTAACAGGGCATCGGCGCGGCCGGAGTCGCTCATGCGGGCGGTCTTCCTTCAGGTGTTGATGTGGGTTTCTTGAGTCCGCCTTCGCGAGCAAGCCCGCTCCCACATTTGACCGCATTCCAAAGGTGAAACTCAGTCGAATGTGGGAGCGGGCTTGCTCGCGAAAGCGGCGCCACGGCTTACAGTTTTTCCAAGGCCATATTCAGTGCCAGCACGTTCACCACCGGCGGCCCCACCAGCGGGCTTTCGATGTGCTCGTCCATCAAGCGCTGCAGGGTCGCCACCGGCAGATTACGTGCGGCGGCTACCCGGGCCAGTTGATAGGCAATTGCCTGCGGTGGCAAGTGTGGATCAAGACCGCTGCCGGAGGTAGTCAGCAATGCCATCGGCACCGGTCCCTGGTCTGGCACCAGCATTTTCCTGGCATCGTCAAATACACGAGTGGCCAGTGCGGGGTTGCTTGGGCCGAGGTTGCTGGCGCTGCTGGAAACCGTAGCAAACGCACCGGCAGATGGCCGTGGGTGGAACCAGCCGTCACCGGTGAAATCCTGGGCAATCAGGCTCGAACCACGCACCTTGCCGCTGGCATCGTGTACCAGGCTGCCGTTGGCCTGGTCAGGGAACGCGACTTGCGCCACGCCGGTAACAACCAGGGGATAGGCCACGCCGGTGATCAGGCTCATCAACACCAGCAGGCTCAGGGCCGGGCGGATAATGTTGGACATTTCAAATTCCTCAATTCGGTCATTGCAACCTGCAGGCACCGGTTTGCCGGTACCTGCGGGCATCGAGTCAAACCAGGTGCAGCGCGGTCAACAGCATGTCGATCGCCTTGATGCCCACGAACGGCACCACGATCCCGCCCAGGCCGTAGATCAGCAGGTTGCGACGCAGCAACGCCGCCGCACTCGCCGCCTGTACACGCACACCGCGCAGCGCCAGCGGGATCAGCACCACGATGATCAGCGCGTTGAACACGATGGCCGAGAGGATCGCGCTCTGCGGGCTTTGCAGGTGCATCACGTTGAGCACACCCAGTTGCGGGTAGATCGAGGCGAACAGCGCCGGCAGGATCGCGAAGTACTTGGCCACGTCGTTGGCGATGGAAAAGGTGGTCAGCGCACCACGGGTCACCAGCAATTCCTTGCCGATCTGCACCACGTCCAGCAGCTTGGTCGGGTCGCTGTCGAGGTCGACCATGTTGGCCGCTTCACGAGCGGCTTGCGTGCCGTCGTTCATTGCCATGCCGACGTCAGCCTGGGCCAGCGCCGGGGCGTCGTTGGCGCCGTCGCCGCACATCGCAACCAGGCGACCATCGTTCTGTTCGTGACGAATGCGCGCGAGTTTTTTCTCCGGAGTAGCCTCGGCCAGCACGTCATCCACGCCGGCTTCAGCGGCAATCGCGGCGGCGGTCAGCGGGTTGTCGCCGGTCACCATCACGGTGCGGATCCCCAGCTTGCGCAGCTCGGCAAACCGTTCGCGGATGCCGGGCTTGACCACGTCCTTGAGGTGAATCGCGCCGAGCAACTTGCCGTCGGCACACACCAGCAATGGCGTGCCGCCGCTCTGGGCGATCTTGTCGATTTCCCGCGACAGCGCCGGTTGCAGGTCGCGGCGTTGCAGGCCAATGAACGCCAGCAGCGAATCCACGGCACCCTTACGGAACACACGGCCCTGGTAGTCGACGCCGGACAGGCGGGTTTCCGCGCTGAACGGTACCGAGGTCAGCTCATCCGTCGACGGCTCGGCTTGTGGGTGCTGGCCGCGCAGGTATTCGACGATGGACTTACCTTCGGCCGTGTCGTCCGCCAGGGATGCCAGCAGCGCGCCCTCGGCCAGTTCCTTGCCGCTGACACCCGGCGCGGCGATCACGTTGGTGCAACGACGGTTACCGAAGGTGATGGTGCCGGTCTTGTCCAGCAACAGCACGTGCACGTCCCCCGCCGCTTCCACTGCGCGACCGGACTTTGCGATCACGTTGAGGCGCACCAGGCGGTCCATGCCGGCAATACCGATGGCCGACAACAGGCCGCCGATGGTGGTCGGAATCAGCGTCACCAGCAGCGCCACCAGGAACACCAGCGGCAGGTTGCCATTGGCGAAGTGGGCGAACGGCTGCAGGGTCACCACCACCAGCAGGAAGATCAGCGTCAGGCCGATCAGCAGGATATCCAGCGCGATTTCGTTCGGGGTTTTCTGGCGTTTGGCGCCTTCCACCAGAGCGATCATGCGGTCCAGGGTCGACTCGCCCGGGTTGGCGGTGATGCGGATCATCAACCAGTCCGAGACCAGGCGGGTGTTGCCGGTGACGGCCGAGCGGTCGCCGCCGGATTCACGGATAACCGGGGCCGATTCACCGGTGATGGCCGCTTCGTTGACCGCGGCAATCCCTTCGATGACTTCGCCGTCACCCGGGATCATTTCCCCGGCGACCACGCGTACCACATCACCTTTGCGCAGGCTGGTGGCCGGCACGACCTTGAAGCTGCCGTCGGCTTCCTTGCGGCGGGCGCTGAGGCCCTCGCTGCCGGCCTTGAGGCTGTCGGCGCGGGCCTTGCCGCGGCCTTCAGCCAAGGCTTCGGCGAAGTTGGCAAACAGCACGGTGAACCACAGCCAAACGGCGATTTGCACGGCGACGTAGGTCGGTACGGCAACATCCGGCACGAAGCACAGGATGGTGGTGAGGATCGCGGTCAGCTCGACCACCAGCATCACCGGCGAGCGTTGCAGCTGGCGCGGGTCCAGCTTGACGAACGCCTGGACCAGCGCCGGGCGCCACAGGGCCGACATTGCGGTCTTGGCTGGCTCCTGGGTTTTCACCGGAGCCGCGTTTTTTGCAGGCATATTCATTTTCATATCCCCTTAGAAGCCCATGCTCAGATGTTCAGCGATAGGCCCAAGTGCCAGCGTCGGCAGGAAGGTCAGGCCGCCCACCAGCAAAATGGTCACGGTCAACAGGGTCACGAACAGCGGGCCGTGGGTCGGGAAGCTGTTCTGGCCAATCGGTGCGGTCTTCTTCATCGCCAGGCTGCCGGCCAGGGCCAGTACCGGGAGGATGTAACCGAAGCGACCAAGCAACATCGACAGGCTCAACATCAGGTTGTGGAACGCGGTGTTGGCACTGAAGCCGCCGAACGCCGAACCGTTGTTGGCACTGGCCGAGGTGTAGGCGTACAGCAACTGGCTGAAACCGTGGGGGCCAGGGTTACTGATGGCACCGGCCGGGCCAGGCAGGCTGGCGGCGATGGCACCGAGTACCAGGGTGCCGACCGGCATCACCAGCAAGGTCACGACCAGCAACTGCACTTCCTTGGCCTGGAGTTTCTTGCCGAGGTATTCCGGTGTACGGCCAATCATCAAACCGGCGAGGAACACCGCAATCAACACGTTGAGCAACATGCCGTACATGCCGGCGCCGACGCCGCCGAAGATCACTTCGCCGACCATCATGTTGACCAGCGACACCATCCCGCTCAGGGGGTTGAGGCTGTCTTGCATACCGTTGACCGAACCGTTGGACGCGGCGGTGGTCGCCACCGACCACAACACGGTGCCAGTGGTGCCGAAGCGCGCTTCTTTACCTTCCTGCGGTGCCGCCTGCTCAACCGCCGGGTTGTTCAGCGCCGGGTTGGGTTGGTACTCGGCCCACATCGCGGTAGCACCGCCGATGATGAACAGGGCCAGCATGCAACCGAGGATCGCCCGGCTCTGACGCAGGTCTTTCACGTAGTGGCCAAAGGTGAACACCAGCGCCACCGGAATCAGGATGATCGCGCCCAGCTCAAACAGGTTGGCCCAGGCAGTCGGGTCTTCGAACGGATGCGCCGAGTTGACGCCGAAGAAGCCACCACCGTTGGTGCCCAGTTGCTTGATCGCAATCTGGCTGGCAGCCGGGCCCAGTGGGATGACCTGGTCAACGCCCTGCATGGTGACCGCGTTCACATAGTGAGCGAAGGTTTGTGGCACGCCCTGCCAGACCAGGAACAACGCGAACACCAGGCACAACGGCAACAGGCCGTAGAGCGTGGCGCGAGTCATGTCGACCCAGAAGTTGCCCAAAGTCTTGGTGGATTTGCGACCGATCCCACGGCACAACGCGACCAGTACGGCGAGGCCGGTGGCGGCACTGACGAAGTTCTGCACGGTGAGGCCGACCATCTGACTGAGGTAGCTCAGGGACGCTTCACCGCTGTAGTTCTGCCAGTTGGTGTTGGTCATGAAACTGATGGCGGTGTTGAACGCCAGGGTCCATTCCTGACCCGGCAATTTCTGCGGGTTCAGCGGCAGGTATTCCTGGAACAGCAGGATCGCGAACAGCAGCACGAAACCGGCAAGGTTGAACGCCAGCAACGCCAGCGCGTATTTCTGCCAGCTCTGTTCCTGGTCTGCATCGACACCCGAAAGGCGATAGCACACGCGCTCGACCGGGCCGAACACCGGCGTTAGCCAGGTTCGCTGCCCTTCCATTACCTTGTAGTAGAACCGCCCCAGGGCCGGTGCCGGAATCAGCACCAAGGCAAAGAAGGCGATGATCAGCCAATAGTCATAACTGTGCATAGCCTGCTCCTAGTTCCGATCCGCGCGTAACAGCGCAACCAGCAGATAAATGAACAGCGCCACAGCCAACAGCAGTGACACCCCGTCCAGAACGCTCATGGAAGTTTCTCCGTCGTGCGGCGACTGCCGCGTGTAGGAGGATTGTCCGCAGGAGTGGCGTAAAGGAACGAGAGCGACGATACGGGTGGGGCGTAAAGACGGCGTAAAGAGTGGGTTTATGCGGGGTTTACGGGGGGTATGCACTTCAAATGTGGGAGCCGGGCTTGCCCGCGATAGCGTCAGACCAGACACCAACGCCCTTATCTGGTGCAGCGCTTGAAATGATTCAAACGCCAAACCGTTCCCTCGGCGACAGTTCGGCGCCTTTACGACACGGCTTTGGTTAATGGCATGTCCGCTGCAATGCCCTGAAACATTCCAAACCGTTCAGGGAGAGCTACACGATGAACACACAACTCAAACCCACCTTGGGCACTCTGCATTTGTGGGGCATCGCAGTCGGGCTGGTGATTTCCGGAGAGTATTTCGGCTGGAGTTATGGCTGGGGCGTGGCGGGAACATTGGGCTTCCTGGTGACCTCGTTAATGGTCGCCGCCATGTACACCTGCTTTATATTCAGTTTCACCGAGCTGACCACCGCGATTCCTCACGCTGGCGGCCCGTTTGCCTACAGCCGCCGGGCGTTTGGCGAGAAAGGTGGCTTGATTGCCGGGCTGGCGACGCTGATCGAGTTCGTCTTCGCCCCGCCCGCGATCGCCCTGGCCATCGGCGCGTACCTGAACGTGCAGTTTCCGGCCCTCGATCCGAAACATGCGGCCGTCGGCGCCTACATTGTGTTCATGGGCCTGAACATCCTCGGGGTGAAGCTCGCCGCCACCTTTGAATTGGTGGTCTGCGTGCTTGCCGTGGCCGAGTTGCTGGTGTTCATGGGCGTGGTCGCTCCCGCCTTCAGCTTCAGCAACTTCGCCCTCAACGGCTGGGCCGGCTCCGACACCTTCGGCGCACCGGCGATCGCCGGAATGTTTGCGGCCATACCCTTTGCCATCTGGTTCTTCCTCGCCATCGAAGGCGCCGCCATGGCGGCCGAAGAGGCGAAAGATCCCAAGCGCACTATTCCAAAGGCCTACATCAGCGGCATCCTCACCCTGGTGATTCTGGCCATGGGCGTGATGTTCTTTGCCGGTGGCGTGGGTGACTGGCGCACCCTGTCGAACATCAACGACCCGCTGCCCCAGGCGATGAAAACCGTGGTCGGCGACAGCTCGGGCTGGCTGCACATGCTGGTGTGGATCGGCCTGTTCGGCCTGGTGGCCAGCTTCCACGGGATCATCCTGGGTTACTCCCGCCAATTCTTCGCCCTGGCGCGCGCGGGCTACCTGCCCTCCTTCCTCGCCAAACTGTCGCGCTTCCAGACGCCGCACCGGGCAATCATCGCCGGCGGCATCGTCGGCATCGCCGCCATCTACAGCGACGGGCTGATCAACCTGGGCGGCATGACCCTGACCGCCGCGATGATCACCATGGCGGTGTTCGGTGCCATCGTCATGTACATCATGAGCATGCTCAGCCTGTTCAAACTGCGCAAGACCGAACCGCTGCTGGAGCGGACCTTCCGCGCCCCGGGCTATCCAATCGTGCCGGGGATTGCGCTGGTACTGGCCGTGGTCTGCCTGGTGGCCATGGCGTGGTTCAACGCGCTGATCGGGCTGATCTTCCTGGGCTTCATGGTGGTGGGTTTTGTGTACTTCCAACTGACCGCGCAAGACCGCGCCGATGCACCGGCGGACGCTATGTTGACCGGGCTGTAAGGCTACCGGGGCAGAACGGGCCTACAATGAACTACTAAGAAAGCCCGTTACTCAAAGCAGTCATTACCGTGGGAAATTTCCCCACGGTTTGCTGCCTCAAGGAGAGCCCTATGCCGTGGTATGCCTGGTTGATTTTAGTGGTCGCGATCGGTTCGATCGTCGGTGGTTTGTTGATGCTGCGAGACAGCGCCAACAAGGTTGAATTGACTGATGAACAACGTAAGCGCGTGGCAGAACGCAATGCCCAAGCGGACGCCAAGGATGCGCAGGATCGCTGAGACTGAAGCGGCTCCCCGTTGAGCCGCACAATTTTGTAAACACCCGCGTATGCCCAGCGAAGCTTGGTTAATATGGCCTGATGTTTCGGAGGCCTTCCCATGCGCTATTCACAAGACCACAAAGCTCAAACCCACCAGCGCATCATCAAGGAGGCCTCGGTACGCTTTCGCCGCGACGGCATTGGTGCGACCGGCCTGCAGCCGCTGATGAAGTCGCTGAACCTGACGCATGGCGGGTTTTACGCGCACTTCAGGTCAAAGGACGAGTTGGTGGAAAAGGCGTTGCAAGAGGCCGCAGCTCAACTGGATGAACATTGCAAAAAGCTGTTCAGCCAACAGCGACCGTTGGACGCGTTCATTGATAGCTACCTGTCGCAATGGCATCAGACATCACCTCATGAGGGGTGCCCGCTGCCCACGATGTCTTCCGAGCTGGGGTTGCGCGGGCAGAACAGCAGGACGACGGATGAGGTGCTTAACGCCCGGCTCAAGCAGGTCGAAGCGGCCCTTGATAGCCCGAATGCCCGCGAACAGGGCCTTGTGCTGATGTCGACGCTGGTGGGAGCGTTGGTGTTGGCAAGAAGTGTGGAGAGCGCCGAATTGGCCACGCGGATTCTTGATGTGGTGCGGGGGAGCTTGAAAGCGGGGTTCTGCGGCCAGAAGAAAGCCGGTCAATGACCGGCCTCCTCGCCTGCTTTTCAGATGTTCAATTGACCTCAAGCCTGTCGCGGTTCTTCTCCAGCAATGCCTTGCCGATACCTTTTACTTCCAGCAACTCATCTATCGCAGTGAAGGGCCCGTTGGTTTCGCGGTAAGCGACGATGGCCTTGGCTTTGGCTGCGCCAATGCCGAAGAGGTCCCGGCGCAGGGTTTCGGCGTCTGCGGAGTTGAGGCTGACCTTGGTGGTGTGGTCGACCTTGGTCATTTGTGTGGAAATGGAGGTTGGCGTTTCGGGTTTGGTGGAAGGTGCGGCAGTAGTGGCTAGGGAGAGGCTGGCAAGAAAGGCAAAGACAAAGGATGAGAAATAAGCTTTACGCATAGGTGACACTCCATGACATCGATAAGGGAAAAGCAGCTTTTCCGAAGCTGCTTTTCAAACTTAGGCGATGTTTGGGGAGAGTCAAAAATGGGTGAGTTACAGGGTGTGAGCTCAGGGCTCAAGACGACGCTGCTGGTAGATCCAGTCGACGATTTCACCGTCCGGGGAATAGCCGCTGACCGTTTCGCGCAGCAACTGACGCACACGCGTGTAGTCATCCTGTTCCACGGCGCTGAGCAGCTCCGTTAATCGGCCCTTCAACACCTCCCAGGGCAAGTAGTCTTCATTGGCACTCATAATCATCGGGTGCGGCGTCGTGACTACGTTGTCGCCGATCAACAGTTCCTCATAAAGTTTTTCGCCGGGACGCAGCCCCGTAAACTCAATGGAGATGTCACCTTGAAGATTTTTATCAGAGCGAATACTCAAGCCGGAAAGGTGCACCATCTTCTCGGCCAGCTCGACGATTTTCACCGGCTCGCCCATATCCAGAACAAATACGTCACCGCCCAGCCCCATGGAGCCCGCCTGGATAACCAATTGAGCGGCTTCAGGGATGCTCATGAAATACCGGGTAATCTTGGGGTGCGTAACCGTCAGCGGGCCACCGGATTTGATTTGCTTGTGGAACAACGGGATCACTGATCCTGATGAGCCCAGCACATTGCCGAACCGCACCATGGTAAAGCGGGTCTTGTTCACACGGGAAACATTCGAAGTCTCACCGAAAAGCACCGGAGCAATTTCACTGCTGAGCGCCTGCAGTGTCATTTCTGCGAGACGCTTGGTGCTTCCCATTACATTGGTGGGACGCACTGCCTTATCAGTAGAAATCAGCACGAAGTTCGCCACATTGGCGCGTAAAGAGGCTTGCGCGGCGCTCAGCGTGCCCATCACATTATTCAGCACGCCTTCAGCAATATTATGCTCGACCATCGGTACATGCTTGTAAGCCGCCGCATGGTAGACCGTGTTCACGCGCCAGGTTTTCATGACGTCAAAGAGCTTTTCCTGATTGCGCACAGAACCCAGGATTGGCAATAACTTAACTGAAAGCGACTCACGCACGATTCGCTGCTCAAGCTCTTGCAGGATGCTGTAGAGATTGAACTCGCTATGCTCATACAACAGCAGTGTCGTGGGTTGCAGCGTGAGAATCTGCCGGCAAAGCTCAGACCCGATTGAACCGCCCGCCCCGGTTATAAGAACCGACTGCTCCTTGATGCAATGTTCAAGCAGCTCGTCCTGAGGAGGGACAGAGTCACGGCCCAACAAGTCAGCAATATCAACTTCCTGGATATCATCGACTTTCACTCGCCCGCTGGCCAAATCCATAAAACCGGGCACGCTTTGCACATGGAGTGCGAACCCCTCCAGGAAGGTCAATATCTCCCGGCGGCGCCCACGATTGGCAGACGGAATGGCGAGAAGAATCTGCTGGGCACCGGTGACGTCAACCATCTGCTGGATATGCTTTGGCTTATAGACATGCAAGCCTGAAATCACACGATCGGCAATGCTGCTGTCATCATCAATAAAGGCGACAGGACGCAACAGCCTCCCCATGCGCAATGCAGCAACCAATTGATTACCGGCTGCCCCCGCACCATAGATGGCCACCTTCGGCAGTCCATCATCTCGATTGGTAAAAGGAACATGTTGCGCAGCCGCGAACCAGTCTCCCAGGAAATACTGGCGCATCGCGAGGCGTAGCCCCCCGATCATGACCATGCTCAACCACCAGTAATTGAAGATGACCGAGCGTGGAACAAACAACTGATGGTTGCCGCTCCAGTAAACCACCAGCGCGAGAATCAACGATGACAGGCTGACGGCCTTGATAATTGCGATCAGCGCATCGTTTCCAAAATAGCGCATGACTGCACGGTACATACCAAACCGTACAAACAGCGGAATAGCGATGACCGTGGCGCTCAGGAATAGCCATAGGTATTCAGTGAAAGGATTGATCAGCTCATCAATCCCCAAACGAACGACAAAGGCCATCCAAAGGGCAAACCAGACAAGAAAAACGTCGGTCACTACCTGGAAGGCACGTTTCTGCCGCCGCGTTAAACCCAGTAATAAGGTTCTCAACTTATCCATAACGCCTTGAAACACCTCTGTTACTCCTAAAGTACATCCGCCACCACCATGGATGATTCCAAGGGACCTCATACCATGATGATGGAAAACTCCATTTGACTGGCCCGCAGCTCAAATCCTTCTGCGTTGCAAACAAAGACGGGCATTCCTGACTGTCTAACTGATTACTCTTCGGTAGCCAACTGCATAACGGCCTTGAGCACCGAGCATGTCTTGTCGATCTCATGCTGCGTCAACGTCGGGTGCACGAGAAACATTACACTTGTTTCGCCGAGCTCCCGTGCTACCGGCAACCGGCTCGCCGGACGCCAGCCAGTATTGTCAAACGCCTTCTCCAGATAGACCTCGGAGCAGGAACCGGAAAATACCGGAACGTCTCGTGCCGAAATCTCCGCCAGAATACGATCACGATCCCATCCGGCCTTGAGAGCCTGAGGCTCGACAAACACGTAGCACTTATACGCCGCGTGAACACTGCCCTCAGGCATGATTGGCACACGCAAGCCTTTGAGTTGGCTGGCGCACTCCCATATCTGCCCGGCATTCGCCAGCCGGCTGGCCTGCCAGTCGGTCATGCGCTTGAGCTGAATCCGACCGATGACGGCCTGAACCTCGAGCATTCTCCAGTTCGTACCGAAGCTTTCATGCAACCAGCGAAAACCAGGAGGATGGTTACGTTCGTAGACAGCTTCCCAGCTTTTGCCATGATCCTTGAACGACCACATGTCCGACCACAACTTACGATCGTTGGTTGTGACCATTCCGCCCTCGCCACCTGTGGTCATGATCTTGTCCTGACAAAAGGACCAGGCAGAGATATGGCCAATTGACCCCACCGGGCGCCCCTTGTAACGGGCGCCATGGGCCTGGGCACAATCTTCGATCACTTTAAGGTCGAATTCCTCGGCCAGGGCCATGATCGGATCCATATCGCAAGGCCAGCCAGCCAAATGCACACAGATTACGGCCCGGGTGCGAGGAGTCAGTACAGCGCGGATAGTCTGCGCGTTGAAGTTTTGCGAATCGCGATCCACATCGGCAAAAACCGGAACAGCCCCGGCATTCACAATGCTCGAGACGGAAGCAAGAAACGTGCGTGAGGTGACAATCACTTCATCGCCAGCACCGATACCCAACGCCTTCAAGGCAAGGTCCAGGGCAACCGTTCCGTTAGCCAGGCCGATGGCGTATTCGGTGCCCGCCCATGCAGCGAACTCCTTCTCAAACTCACGCCCCTGTGTACCAGTCCAGTAGTTGACCTTATTGGACAGAATCACATCACGTACGGCGTCAGCTTCCTCTTCAGTAAAAGAAGGCCAAGGAGAAAATGGTGAATTCAACACAACCAGTACCCGTCAGTTTTCATTCGAAAATATGAAAGACTCGTCACTACGAGCCCCGTTGCAATTCGCTCAATCCGCTGTTCGCGAGGCGCCTATATTTCAAGAACCGTCCAGGCAACGCGGCTCATGGCTTGGAACCTGTGAACTTCGGCGCGGTAGCTTCGCCTTCGGCACTGATACCGTCACGCACCAGAACTTTCTTGATTGTCAGGAAAATCACCTTCATATCCAGCCAAAAAGACTGATTGTCGACGTACCAGGTATCCAGCTTGAACTTTTCTTCCCATTCAATTGCGTTCCGACCGTTGATCTGCGCCCAACCGCTGACGCCAGGGCGAACCTCATGACGACGATATTGCTCGACGCTGTAGAGAGGCAAGTATTCCATCAGTAACGGTCGTGGACCTACCAGGCTCATATCGCCCTTGACCACATTCCACAATTCAGGCAATTCATCCAGGCTACTGGAGCGCAGAAAGCTGCCAAAGGCTGTCATGCGCTGGGAGTCCGGTAAAGGCTCACCATTTGCATCATGAGCATCTCGCATCGTACGGAACTTGATCATTTCGAAAGGCTTGCCGTTCCGACCTGGTCGTACCTGGCGAAACAAGACGGGAGAGCCCAACTTCTTGCGAATGTTCCAGGCAATAATTGCTATGACCGGCGAAAGCAGAATTAGTCCAAGCAACGACGCAAATAAATCAAATCCACGCTTGATCATCTAACACCACCCTCCAGCCAATCTACAAACCGGTCAGCCAATTTACGCCGGTCAAACTCTCTGACCGCCAATTCTCTGCCTCGTGCGCCCTTCGCCCGCAGCTCGTCACGGTCATCTGCCGCCTGTATCAAAGCATCTGCGAAAAGCGCAGCATCATCTGCAGGTACGACAAAACCGCAGTTCTCGGTGGAAATCATCTCGGCGAGCCAGCCCGGGTAGTTATTTAAAACAGGCAACCCTGACGCGATATAGTCGAAAAACTTGTTAGGCGACGTTCCGTAGTAAAAGGCCGGTACGTTTGCCAATATCTGCAGCCCCAGGTCCGCGCTGGCCATCAAACCGGACAACCGGGCCTTGTTCACCGGGGCATGAAATATCACATTGTCCAGCTGTTCTTCCGCTGCACGCTTCTGAAGCGCGGGCTTGAGCTTGCCCTGCCCGATCAAAACCAGCCGGATATCATCGCGCTTTCGCAGTTTAAGCTCTCGAGCCGCATCGAGCACCGCGTCCAGCTTGTTGGCCACTCCATGAGTACCCGCGAAGACCGCTACCAGATGGCTTTTATCCACTCCTGCCGGCAACCATGGCTCAGCAGGCGTGTTGAAAATATCAAGGTCACAACCGTTTGGGATCATTTCGATTCGGTCACGCGCCACACCGCGGTGCGCAATGCCATCCACAATACCTGGCGACAACCCGATGAGTCGGTGAGCCGAGCGATAACTCGCCCACTCAAGAAAAGACATGGCGGCAAGGATCAATGGATTACGAATGACGCCCATCGCTTTCGGCAGTTCGGGCCAGAGATCCCGGACCTCAAATACAAACGGCTTATTACGAAACCACCGGGCGAATATCCCGGGGATACCGGCTGTCAATGGCGTGGTGGTCGCGAAAACCAGATCGTAGCGCTCGGTTAGCGCAATCCCGATACTGCGCACTGCAAACTTTAAAAAGCTGAGCGCTCGAACGAACAGGCCATCGCTGTTGGAGTACGCCAGGTCAAATTCGATGATCTCGATACCGTCGACGGTACCTTTGCGTTTTCCACCAACGAAAGGGCTCTCCAGCCCCGTTTCGCCGCCACCATAGCTGCCACAGACCATGGTTACCTGGTGCCCTCTCGCAACCAGACGACGGGCCATCTCATAGGACCGGATTCCGATTGTTCCTTTCGGAGTAGAAAAATGCTGATGAAAATAAAGGACTTTCATGTCTACCAGTGATACTCCGTAGTCAAAACGCCCGCCGAAGTCACCTCAACCTCAAGCACCGGCACTTCAGTTTTTTGTAAGTAGTAACGAGACTCCCAACCCTGGACGAGCGCTCGTCGCACGATAGGCATGCTGCCTGCAACCGACAATCGATGGGAGCCGTTGGTCAGGACGTCGCCCTCAAGCCGCCAGTCCCCCGGCTGCAAACGCCAGCGTAGAACTGCACGATCCTTGAATCCGCTAAATTCATCCCTGACCAGCATGCCGGTGTCGCTCAGGCTCACATGCCGCTTATGACGGACGCCGTTACCGTCGATATACGTGGCGCCGCAGGCGCTTGTTCCAGCCTGCTCAACCAGGCTTTCGACCTGGCGCGTACGCAACCACTCCCCGAACAGAAACCGGCTGAGCCTCGGCATCTGGTCTCGCCCATCAAATTGAAGGGTGTTGTGGCTGGCGGTACCCGGAAAATAACTCAGCCACTGGGCAGAGGTGTTGTAGCTGAAGGTACCTGCATCCCGGAGCAGGTTAATGCCTGCACGCCATAGATCCACATGCAGGGCATCGGCCTGGCTGGGGCGAAACCGGAAGCGCGGGTAGCGCAATACAGCGAAGGTTTGTTCACGCCGCAACAATGCATAACCACCCTGATCAAACAGCTGGCTACCTGGACGCTCCGCTACCGCCGATGGGCCGGGCAGCAGCAGCCATTGCAGTGGCAAATCCCATTCACCTGCCGCCTCATAGGCTCTCTTTCCGGCAAACAACGCCATGGACAACTGGACCGAAGGCCTGAAGTCGCGATAGTCCGTATCCGTCAGTGGCAGCAGCCGGGCACCATCATTTGCGCCAATGTTCGGAGCATCTCCAGTGTGCTCGTCGACCAACGAAAATAACCAATGCGCGGCTGTGCGAGCCCTGAGTTGGAACGTGGCGGAGAACGCCGGGAGCCCCAGCTTGTTTCTCCAGATTTCAACCATGGAAAATGTGTCGAGCATCACCCGATGATAATTGACGGAGTACTGGCTGAAACTGCCATCTTGCTCGATCAGCCGAGCGGCCCGGTTTTCGAGCCATTTGCGCCCCAATCGCTGCCAGCGTTCGCCCTCGGGGCAACCGCTTGAGGTCAACCAACTGCCGCCGACAAAAAGTGCAGCCGCCTCGGAAGTCCCGTGGTTATTGTCCTGAGCCATCGCATAGCTCAGCGTCGGCTCGATACGCTTGAGGTGCAGTCGGACCAGATCCACAAGCCCCGGCAACGGGCTGGCAAACTGTTCGACAATGACCGAACTCATCGCCAGGTGCAGGACACGAATGGACGCCTCCTGACCGCACTTCCAGTTCGGACCGCAATAGGGAGGATTGTTGACACACCAATCCGTCAACCAACCGTTTAACTGCGCCGTCCCTGAAGACCCGCCAACACAGGACTTCTGGGCAAAGACCAACGTCCAGTCAAATCGCGAAGCTTCCCAGATATTCTTGATATCACCGACAGCGGCATCAAAATCAGGAATCCGCCACCATTCCCGGCCGGGATCAGGCACTCGAACTCCATTCAGCGGATTCAAATGCCAGTCAGGGGGTGCGTCCGATACCGGGCACTCCCAGAACCCGAAATACCGGACCTGGGAATCCCATTGGGACGCACATGGCAACGAGCCGGCCTGCCTCGCACTTTCCGCAAAAAACGGGCCTTGAGGAATTTCAGCCCGAAGGCGTCGGACCGGGTTCAAGCCAGTCTTGACCCCGAGCCGATACGTCAATGCACGCGCCAGATTGCCAAAACCGAGAGCTATCGCAGTTTTGGCTTTAACAAGAAGAAGGCTCATTGCTCGCGCAGAATCCGGGCAACTTCAATGCTCACGCGCGCCACTTCGAAAATCTCATCGGAAGTGATCGGCGTGACCGCCCCGTTTTGCACCGCTGCCAGGAAAGCTGCAGCGCACTCGCTTTGCCCCTTGTTCTGTTTCCAGAGATTCAGCTTGCTGAAGCCCGGCCAGCCGAAACCCTTCAACTTGCGGAAGTTATCCAGTTGCAGGACGCGTCCGGCAGCGAAAACTTCAACTCGCTCTTTTGGAAAGCTTGAAGCGCCATTGGCCAGATAGAGGATGGTGCCGAAAGAGCCATCCTCAAACCCCAGGGTGATCGCCGCTTTATCTTCCGTAATGGCAACAGCAGGCGTATCGCCCATTCTGCGGGCCTGGATCGAAACAATTTTGCTGCCCGCGAGAAAACGCATCAGGTCGATGAAATGACACGCTTCGCCAATAATGCGCCCACCGCCGACTGACGGGTCCTGGGTCCAGTGATTTGCGGGAATCGCTCCGGCATTCATCGTCATGATGAAAGACTTGGGCTCTTTTACAGCCGAGAGCAACGCCTTCATCTTTTGCACCTGCGGCGAAAAGCGTCGATTGAACCCCACCATCAAATGTGGCTTGAGCCCTTGTTCGACAGCCTTTCGATAGGCCTCTTCAACCTTTGCCAGATCCTGGGCTTCAATTGCCAATGGCTTTTCGACGAACACATGTTTACCCGCCTCCAGCGCTTGCGCGACAAAACGGGCATGGCTGTCGTGCCGGGTGACAATTGCAACAGTGTTGATCGTGCTCTCGCCAAGCATCGCACTGATATCAGTCGAGGCTTGTGCAAATCCCGCCTTGCTGCCGTGTATTACACCGTTGATGCCACCGGCAGTCACAATCGTATGGAACTGAGCCCCTGCGGCCTTGAATGCCGGTATCAGCATTCTTGATGCATAGTTTCCTGCACCGATGAAGCCCACCACGGGTTTGACCGGGTCGAAACTGGCTACCGCACCAGGTGCCAGCACCACTTCCTTGATGTTTCGCTCGGTCTCTTCCGAGGTGTACTGAAGAATGATGCCCAGCGCCGAATTATCCGTCGTAAGCGTCTGATAGGCATCCGCGGCGTCTTCGAATGCAACCCGATGGGAGATCAACGAGTTGACCTCCAATTGGCCGCTGGCGAGCATGTCCAGGACGGCTTCGAAGTTGCGCTGCTCAGTCCAGCGAACGAAACCTATCGGGAAGTCGTTGCCTTGATCTTCGTAACTCGGATCGTAGCGCCCGGGCCCGTAAGAACATGAAACCTGGAATGTCAGTTCCTTCTCATAGAAGTCGGCTCGACTCAACTCAAGCCCGGTTACCCCTACCAGAACAATGCGCCCACGCTTACGGCACATGTGTGCCGCCTGGGTGACCGGGTCGGACGACTTGGTCGACGCCGTAATGATGACGCCATCCACCCCTCTTCCGCGGCTGAATGTCATTCCCGCCGAAACAACATCTTCGCCCTTGCCGGGGTTGCAGGTTTCGGCGCCATAACTGCGAGCCAATGCCAGCTTTTGCTCATCGAAGTCAACGGCAAGTACCCGGCAGCCTTGAGCCCGCAGGAGCTGGACCGTCATCAGTCCGATCAGGCCTACGCCGGTGACTACAAAGGTTTCCCCCAATGTCGGCTGAGCCAGACGAATGCCCTGCAAGCCGATGCTGGCAAGCACGGTAAACGAAGCGGCTTCGTCGCTGACCGAGTCCGGAATCAAGGCACACAGATTCTTGGGAATAACAACGATATCGGCATGAGGACCATTGGAAACCACACGGTCGCCCGGCTTGAACCCGGACACATCATTGCCCACGGCCCCCACAACACCCACGTTGCAGTATCCAAGCGGCAACGGCTGCGCAAGCTTCGAGCGTACGGCTTCCACCGTTGTCGCCAAGCCATCGGTCTGAACCTTTTGCAGAACCATGCGGACCTTGTCAGGTTGCTGGCGAGCTTTTTCCAACCAGTTGGCACGGCCAAACCCTACCAGCATGCGTTCCGTGCCGGCAGAAATCAGCGTATTGGTTGTATGGATCTTTAGCGTGCCACTACGAACGGCGGGAGCGGGTGCATTAACCAATGACGTCTCACCGCTAGCCATGTTCTGAACAACCTGCTTCATGCATTCACACCAATAAAGTTAAAAATTCACTCATCACTGAGAAACTTGTATAGAGCTATGTATCCTACCATCGGATAAGGCCGTGGCGTCGCCGCCCACTCAACCGTCGAGGGCGAAATCGCCGTCCAGATACTGTTTGCACCAGAGTTCCATGCAAACGATGCCAAACAACGTATAAGCAGCGTCTATCCGGCCTGAACGATCTGCTTCGACCAGATGCGCCACCGCTTTGGGATCGAATATCCCCCTTTTCAGCAGGGATGCAGGAGAAAGCACCTCATCGACCAAAGGCTTCAGGCGTCCTTGCAACCAGTTGCGAAGCGGTACACCGAAGCCCGTCTTGGGCCGGTAGATGACGTCGTGAGGCAGATAGGGTTCCATGGCCTTCTTGAAAATCCATTTCCCTTCCCGGCCTTTTTGCTTGATATCCGATGGCAGTGAGCCAGCCAGGCGGACCAGGTCAAGATCCAGCAGCGGCACACGCACTTCAACGCCCGTCGCCATACCCATCTTGTCGGTGTAGTTGAGATTGTGATCGGTGAGAAAATGCTTGCACTCCAGGGTGAGCATTTTATCAAGGGGCGTGGCATCCGAAGGCAGCCGCGAAAGTGTTTCTCGCATCGGCGCAAACAGATCATCGGCCGCCAGCTGGCGTCGCAAGTCTGGCGCCAACAGGCCATACGCCTGTTCAGGTTCAAGCCAGAGGAAATAACTGATCAAGCGATCATCAGCAGGCAAGTCCGCATAGCGAAAAGCCTTCCCGAGACGACGAGACAGCGGAGAGGATGCAGGAAGCAGGTTTGAACTGCTGGCCAAAACCGAACGCAGCGGTCGAGGCATTCCGCCCCACCAACGCTCTTGCGCCAACGCGAAATGACGACGATAGCCCGTGAAAATATCATCTCCCCCGGCACCCGACAGCAGAACCTTGATGCCGTTCTGGCTTGCCAGTTCCGAGATGAACAACGCATTCAGCGCCGCCGGATCCGGCGTAGGTTCATCGAGCAGATAAACCATTTCAGGCAGACGATCCATCATCTCATCGCCGACGCCTACGACATGCAGGTCGACATCCAGATGCTTGGCAACGCGCTGTGCGTAAGGAAGGTCATCGGCGAACCCCTCGTTCGCAGTGGAGCCGTTGTCTACACGGATACTGAAGCACTGCAACCGCCCCTTATCGCGCATTTCCTGCGCTGCAAACGCGACGATGGCACTGGAGTCCAAGCCGCCTGACAAGAATGAACCCAAGGGTACGTCAGACACCAACTGACGCTGGACGGCAGTCCTGACGGCATCGGCGACATCAACAGCGACATCAGCAACCGTTTTCGTCAGGGGTTTCTCGGAAATCGGCAGTTCGTAGTAAAACCAGCTCTTCTCGATATGCCCATTACGGACGCATAACGCTTGGCCAGGTAAAACCTTTCTGATATCCCGCACGATCGTCCGATCACCCGGCGACCAGAGAAAACCAAGATGCGCGAGTACGGCTTGCGGGTCGATTTCAGTTTTACTGAAGCCGCCTCGGATCAAGCCCTTCATTTCACTTGAAAATGCAAAACAACCATCACTGGAATGGATATAGAGGGGTTTGACGCCCATCTGATCTCGAGCCACCCAAAGCGTTTCAGTGTCGCGTTCCCAGAATACGACCGCGAAAATCCCGTTCAAGCGGTTTAAACACTCAATCCCATAACGACAGAACAGTGCGAGCAATACTTCAGAGTCGGACTGGCTGGAAAAATGATCACCCGCCGCTTCGAGATGAGCCCTTAACTCCCGAAAGTTATAGATTTCACCGTTAAACACCATGACCACTCGCCCATCGGCAGAGACCATGGGTTGGTGACCGGCGGAAGTGGTATCGAGAATGGAAAGGCGCACCTGGCCCAACCATACACCAACGTCGGTATCGGCCCAGACGCCTTGATCATCAGGCCCACGACGTCGAATAAACGAAAGCGCTGAAGAGAAGTCAATAGATTCCCGCGTTCCGTTGTGAATGTAGCCCAAAATTCCGCACATATCAGTTTCTCTAGATTGGGTTATTGACTGGCTCTTCGCGCTTTGAGCTCAAGAATAAAAAAGGAAGCGATATAGACGCCATGAGAAGAACGACCGAAGCCAGTTCCCCACGAAAAAAATGAAGCATGGATGCGACTGCCAATGCATAGATACCCAATGCTCTATCACTTTTAGGGTTATAGACGACTGCGCCATAAAGCCGCCCACCTATAAGCCCGATAAAAAAGCCGCCGAACAATACGCCTAAGGTGCCAAAATTCATATAAATCTCGCCAAATATGCCCGGCGGCAATGTCGTTCCTTCCGTGAGCCATTTATCTGGCCAAAAAGCACTTGTAAATACGCCGGCAGTGGTAAGCGGCTTGTCAGGAAAAAGCCCCGAAGGTAACAAGATCAATACGACCATCAGCAGCATTGAACCGTTTTGCCACTCTAGCTTCTGTGGCATAGCGTCTATGAGCACGGTCATTGTTTGCAACTGCATCAGATTACCCGTGAACTGTATCGCTAAAAAATGAACAAACGATAAAAAGACACCTTGATTTTCGTCGACAAAATAAAACTTACCTGTTGCGAGATACTCTTGCTTAAACAAGTGGTAAGCCATCAGAGAAACAAACATTACTGCGCCGAGCACAGCACCTTTTACGAGGTTGACACGCTTGACACGATAGTGCCGGACTATAATCAACGACAATATGATAATGAAGATTGTTGACTTCTGCCCTTGAAGCGCGCAAATAAATAACCCGCCCAAAAAGTACAGCCAGAAACAAAAACGCTCGGCACGTGATTTTTTTCCACTACGCGTCAAACGTATGAACCAGGCAAGCGAGACAGAAAGCATCAGGTTTTCCAGAAGAAACAGGCCGTTTAACCCTGCAAACGCCCTTATCCGATCACTGGCGCCCTGAAGCAAACCGGATATCCCCCCCAGAATAAAAAGGATAGTTAAAAATCCTAGCAACGCCACCAAGGTAAATATAACTGCCCTTTGAAAAAAAATCCTTGAGCTTACGATGTTGCGAGTTCTACCGGGAAAACTAAGATAAGTTTTTCGCCCCAGCCAGCACCCCATCAAAACGAAAATCAACGTCCCGGCATACAGTAAAACTGCATAACCTATAGAGCTGTCCTTATCGAAAAAAGGATACTCCCAATATTGAGTAAACCCGTCAAACCCCATGATAAAGGGATACAGAGGGACGATGACACCTGCGAACCATATAACCAGAAAGAAAAAACCAAAACTAAAACAATCGAAAACCCCTTTCCCTGGTTTGGGTAACAAGCCCTCTTGCTCTGTATATTTATTTTCCAACGTTTTCACCTCTTGGATCATAATTCAGCGAGGCGGGCTCTCACCGCAACCAGGAGAAGTACTGAGGATAACGCAGCACCAACGAAATATCCCAGGACTCCAGACCAAGCACCCAAAATGGGGATACCTACGTATAGAATCAAAAAAACAAACAAGCCTTCGACGATATTGGTTTTGAGGCTCAAACCAAAAATACGCAACGCGACCAGTAGCGTACCGCTCGTAAGTGCAACGGCCTTCAACGGCAGGGTCAATGCCAGCACAATTACATAGATGGCGGTCTGCTTATAAGCACCACCAACAAACAACGCCCACACTGTAGAGACTGAAATTAGCAACAGTGCAACCGTAGACGAAATCTTCAACATGCTTTTGGAAAGTGCGTGATACCTGTCGCGGAGCTCACTTTTATTATTGATTACTTCTACCAAGTCCGGCAACGCCCTTTGCGCAATTATTGCCAACGGAAGTAAACCAAGTATGAGACTCAATATGGCAATACCAAAAAATCCAATTTCATCAGCTTTTACATGATAGGCGGTCAACATCAAAACAGGCAAACTGTCCACTAACAAACGAACAAATAGACCTGCATTGTTAATCGCCCCGGACTTGGCGCTAGCCACCAATCCGCTGCGATTCACACAACGGAAATCCAACGCCAGCACAATATGAGCTCGTAGCTTCCACCATATCGCAGCAAGACAGGAAAACTCTCCAATGTAACGAGCGACCATCCACCCTTTGATGCCAAACAGTTTCGTCAATACAACATGCATAATAACGCCAATGGACGTAACCAGCATCAGCACGAAATAGATTTCGCGCATTGCCTTCGCACCTTGGGCAAATCCCGTAGTCACACGAAGCAGATTAGTTAGCAGGACCAGGCCACAGGCATTAAAAACATATGAACTGATCACTGAAGTGAATAAAAACTCATGCGCTATATATACCCCTGAGATCACTACACCTGAAGCCATCGCAACTAACAAAAAAACCTGGCGAAGCACTTCACTTTGGTGAAAAACACCATTGCTCGCCGCGGTGTCGCGGATAGCGATACTCTGCATGCCCAAGCTGCCCGCAAGTACCACCAGTGCGATAATTGTTTCCAGCGAGCGCACCGTACCGACCACTGAAGGATCAACCCAAGGCGTGATTAAAAACTGACTTATTATTACGCCACCCTGAATACAGGCCGTAATAACAATAAGCTGCAAAAGCTTTGAGTTCTCAAACATGCCGATCAGACGATTCAACACACGGTACCGCCATCAACCTTTATAAATATTCTCAACGACGCTCTCATTTATTTCACCGGTGATAAGGAATCCAGAACACTCTTAAGCGCCACACGACGGGCCGCGATGGAATAATTCGAGGAAATCCACTGATGCCTGGCTTTGGCGTCTTCAGCACAAACCGGTGTCGCCACAACTGCCGCCATGGCCGCTGCAATTTCCTCCTGGCTATCTGGCTGAACCCAGTAAGCGAAGTCGCCTGCGACTTCCGGCACCGCGCCCCGTGGCGAGGTGATTACCCGCGCGCCACACGCCAGCGCTTCGCCGATCGCATGTCCAAAACCTTCATAGAGTGTCGGTTGAACATAAGCCAGGCAATTCCTGTAATGATGCAATTTCTCCTCATCGGAAATCATCCCGACAAACTCCACCTTGTCTGCTACACCCAGGCGCTGCGCCAAATCTTTTAGTTCCTGCAGGTAATCGCCGTGCTTACCAGCAACGACAAGTCGAAGATGACTTGAATGAGACGAAACTTTTGCGAACGCTTCTATCGTCGGAATGAGTCCCTTACGAATGGCGTTTGTACGACTTGTCCAGGTCACTGTAAAAAAATAATCCGATTCGACCGCTGAAAGCTCGCCAGGAGAATAGTAATCCGTATCAATCGCCAGCGTCGCGTACACCGGGTTCCTAACCGGCAGGTTAGATGTAACCTCTTCACACTCGGAGCGTGAGATAAACAAGTTTCGATCGGCTAATAACAACGAGGTGCGCAGTACCGCCTTCTGCCATAATGGGCGATCCAGATAGCAAAGACCCGGAATTTCCTTCCTGCAGGTGGAGTAGTCAAAAGCACCAGTTACGATCACCGGACGACGACGTAGCTTTCCGGCGAGCAACGGAAATGGTGAATGCCCCCACCACCAGCAAAAATAGAGATCGGCCTTCCAATCTAGAGTGCCCGGCGTCCCAGACAGAACGACTTCGTGTCCGAGCTCCTTGAGAATTCGAATATCAACCCGATAAAACTCAACTTTATCAAACATCTCGCGCCAATTAGCGTGAGCGGACATATTAGCAAAAAAACATATACGCACAGTGCACCAACCCGTTACTTGCCAACCGTATTAAACACGTGCCTTCTGCTGATACATTGACAGCAATGTATCGTGCAAACTAGGCACATTAATTTCACCTACCACATCAAAGAGCTTGGCCGGACTACCATAAAGCTCTTTAACTTCATCTTCCCTGACAAAGGCAGGATCAACTGTTATCGTTGGCCGATAACCTGCAATCTGTTCCATTTCATCAATCACGCTCAGTAAGGAAATGCTGCGCCCCGAGCAGATATTTATAAACTCACCACGTTGATTGGACGTCAACAGCCTTGAATAGGCCTCCACCACAAAACCGACATCAGACAAGTCGCGGGATACATCCAGATTGCCCAATCTGAGCTCCTTTTCTCCACGGGCAAATGCGCCCACGATCTTGGAGAAAACGAATGACTCCGACTGGCCGGGTCCAGTGTAATTGAATGGCCGTACCACCAATATAGGCATACGAGAAAACCACTTGCGGACAAGGGCCTCCATCGTCAGCTTGCTCAGTGCGTAATGATTAACGGGCTGCGGTTCACTGCTTTCTGAAATAGGCGATGAAATAGCGTTCCCGTAAATGTTTGCACTGCTCGCAATGATGATTTTTTCAACGACCACCTCAGCCTCCTTAATCGCATTAAGAAGGCTTTCTGTACCCAATACATTGACTCGGTAATATGACAAGGCATCGCTGCTGGTGACATGCGCCAGCGCGGCCAAGTGAATAACATGGGTGGGCTGAACCTGTTTTATCCAACCACTGAGTCGCGCCGTGTCATTCAGGTCCGCATCCAAGTGGTCAAACTCACAGGCCAGGCGCTCCCCACCAAGGCCGGCAACCCGCCAGCCGGCCTTGGTGAGGCTTTGCGCCAAATGCTTTCCAGTAAAACCCGAGAGCCCTGTAATCAGTACTGTCCGATCTTTACTTTGAAGTGCCATTGCGAACCCTTCTCAAGTCAGCTTCAACCATCAGCTGGCACAGTTGCTCCAGCGTCGTTTCTGGTTTCCAGCCTAACCGCTCTTTTGCAAACGAAGCGTCGCCAATCAACAACTCGACTTCCGCGGGTCGATAGAAGCGTGGGTTAACTTTTACCCGGGTGATGCCGGTACGACGGTCAACGCCGAATTCGTTCTCGCCACTTCCAGACCAATCGATATCAACCCCTACGGCCTTGAAGCTCATGGCAACAAAATCACGAACGGTTTCAGTACGGTTAGTAGCAAGCACAAATGTTTCCGGTGTGTCGATCTGCAACATCCGGTGCATGCCATCTACATACTCTTTAGCGAAACCCCAGTCTCGCTTGGCATCCATGTTTCCGAGTTCCAGCACTTGCTGCTCGCCCATTTCGATGCTGGCAACAGCATCGGTAATTTTACGAGTAACAAACTCTTTTCCTCGCAGCGGAGACTCATGATTGAACAGAATGCCGCTGGTGGCAAAAATATCATATGATTCGCGATAGTTGATGGTTGTCCAATGCGCAAACAACTTCGCAACACCATAAGGGCTGCGTGGGTAGAAAGGCGTGCTTTCAGATTGAGGAACAGCCTGTACCAGCCCAAACATTTCAGATGTCGAAGCTTGATAGAAACGAATCTTCGGATTTACTATTCGGATCGCTTCGAGCAAATTAAGCGCACCGACTCCGGTAATCTGCGCGGTAGTAATTGGCTGATCGAAGGAAACGCCTACGAAGCTTTGAGCCGCCAGGTTATAAACCTCGTCCGGGGCGCAATTCTGAATTAAACGAATAGTTCCGGAGAGATCAGTCAAATCAAATTCGACAAGATGAAGATCATCATGCCCAAAAACACCAAGTTCCTCTAATCGCCAGAAACTTACAGAACTTGTGCGGCGATAGGCGCCATAGACCTTATAACCCTTGGACAGCAGCAGTTCGACAAGGTAAGCCCCATCCTGACCTGTAACACCAGTAACCAGCGCATGCTTCTGCATCTGTACAACTCCTAAAAATTTAAGCCTTAAACACGTCCATAGGTATCGTCAAATCGAACAATATCATCCTCACCCAAGTACGTTCCCGACTGCACCTCTATGATCTCAAGAGGAATGGTGCCAGGATTGGAAAGGCGATGAACATGGCCAATAGGGATATATGTACTCTGGTTTTCGTTCAGCTGGAAAACACGATCTTCACAGGTGACTTCAGCGGTGCCAGACACAACAATCCAATGCTCCGCCCGATGGTAATGCTTCTGCAAACTCAAGGTTGCTTTCGGCTTCACCAATATCCGCTTCACCTGAAAGCGTGAGCCCGAATCTATGCTGTCGTACCAGCCCCACGGGCGATGAACACGACGATGAAGCTTTGATTCTGGCCTGGCCTTGATATTCAACGCTTCGACAATAGCCTTCACACCCTGGCTACGATCTTTATCCGCAACCAATACGGCATCAGGCGTCTCGACGATAACAATATTTTCAAGCCCCACGGCCGTTACCAAACGGTGAGAGGCGTAAACCAATGTATTGGAGCTGGAGTCTATTATTACGTCGCCATGGGTAGCGTTTTGTTTTTCGTCCTTTTCACTCGAACGCCAAACAGCATCCCATGCTCCAAGGTCAGACCAACCGGCATCCATCGTGAGCATTTTCAACGTCAGGCCAGCTGAAGGCGTTTTCGCGCAATGCTCGATCACGGCATAGTCAATCGACTCAGGCGGTATCAGGGAAAACGCGTCAAGTTGTGGTCGAATAAACCCATTATCTTCAACTCGGCCCTTCCACGCGGCCTCAGTGGCATCGAAGATGTCACTTCTGAACGCGCCCAGTGCTTTCAACCAGACTGACGCGCGCAGCACAAAAATACCGCTATTCCAGAAATAGCTTCCATCTTCCAGGTATTTTTCTGCGGTTGTCCGCTCAGGCTTTTCAACAAACGCATCCACCCTCTTGACGGTAGAGGGATCTGCCGAGTGGATATAACCATAACCCGTCTCAGGGCGATCAGGCGTAATCCCCAAGATCACAATGCTGCCGTCTTTCGCAACATCGACCGCTTTACTGACCGTGTCAGTAAAAGCTTGAATATCGAGAATCATCTGGTCGGCCGGGACAACGACCAGAACCGGGTCAATCTCCTCTCCCACCTCATCGCGCGCATAAAGCGCCGCCAACGTAAGCGCAGGGGCCGTATTGCGTCCTACCGGTTCAAGAATGACAACAGCTTTAGAGACGTTCATTTCCCGGATCTGGTCGAGACACAGGAAACGATGCTCATCGTTGGCAACGATGCATGGAGCCAATAAATCCGAGCCTTGACCGTCAATCTTCAACAGTCGGGCAATCGCCTGCTGAAACAACGTCTCCCGCCCCGAAATTGCCAGAAACTGCTTCGGGTAAAGAGTTCTGCTAAGCGGCCAGAGTCTCGTTCCCGAGCCTCCAGACATAATAACCGGAAGAATTTTCATACAAGCCAGATTCCCCGGGTATCAACAATCCGGCGACCCTCGAGAAGTGAAGAAGGAACACTTTTGAATGGCTTGTGATCCACCAGTAACAACAAGACATCCGCGCGCTCAAACGCTTCTTCTATTGTGCACAACTCAGCGTTCGGCAACGTCGCAGGCAGAGAATCAATATTAGGTTCTACGACAATAACCTTCCCGGCGTGCCGGCTTGAGATATTTTTCGTAATTTCCAGAGATGGACTTTCCCGCAGGTCGTCAATATCAGGTTTGAATGCCAGGCCGAAGCACGCGATAACAATGTCTTTTTCCGACTTCCCGGGGTGACTCGACAGATGATCGGCCACAGCAGCATCAACTTTCTCCATAACCCACGACGGTTTTGAGTCATTGACTTCACGTGCAGTTTGGATCAGTTTCGCCTGGCCTTCAGCCTGACTCACGATGAACCAAGGGTCGACGGCGATGCAATGCCCACCCACGCCAGGTCCTGGTTGGAGGATATTGACGCGAGGGTGCCGGTTGGCGAGCTTGATAAGCTCCCACACATCGACATCGAACTTATCGCATATCATCGACAATTCGTTCGCGAAGGCAATATTCACATCGCGAAAGCTGTTCTCGGTCAACTTGCACATTTCTGCTGTTCGGGCGTTGGTGATAATGCACTCGCCCTCTACAAACAATTTGTACAGACGTGTGGCGGCTTCTGAGCACTTGGGTGTCATCCCGCCGATGACGCGATCATTCTGTACCAACTCGCGCAACACGTGACCGGGAAGCACGCGCTCAGGGCAGTGAGCCACGCGAATGTCCGACGCCTCGCCATGGGTCTGCGGGAACGTCAGGTCAGGGCGTGCTTCAGCCAGCCATGCCGACATCTTTTCAGTCGCACCCACGGGAGAAGTGGACTCGAGGATGACCAGATCACCCTTTTTCAATACTGGCGCAATGGATTTGCTTGCGGACTCAATGTAAGAAAGGTCCGGAGCATGACCATCCTTGAAAGGAGTGGGCACCGCAATCAAGAAGGCGTCCGCCGGCTCAGGTCGTGTACTGGCGCGCAGATACCCCTCGGTCACGGCCGCGTGCACGACTATGTCCAAATCAGGCTCAACGATATGAATCTGTCCGCCGTTGATCGTATCGACGGCCTTTTGATTAACGTCGACACCAATGACCTTTAACTTTCGCGCAGCAAAAACGGCTGCGGTTGGCAAACCGATATAGCCCAAACCAATTACAGAAATAGTGGAAAAATCCATGACCAAACCTTAATTTTTGAAAGTGGCTAGAGCATTAACAATACGCATGCAGGCGTGACCGTCACCATAAGGATTATGAGCAACGCTCATCTCCTCGTAAGCCTTCTGATCAAGTAAAAGCTCACGCAAGTGGTGAACTATCTTGTCCTTCTCTGTACCGACCAATCTGACGGTACCCGCCTCAATCGCCTCAGGCCGCTCGGTAGTGTCCCGCATGACCAGCACGGGTTTGCCCAAAGAAGGTGCCTCTTCCTGCACACCACCGGAGTCCGTCAGAATCAAGTACGACCGATTCATCAAATAGACAAAAGGTAGATAATCCAATGGTTCGATGAGGTGAATATTTTTTATACCAGCCAACAAACGGTTGACCGGTTCACGGACATTTGGATTCAAATGAACGGGATACACGATCTCCACATCATCAAACTCATGGGCAATCGAAGCCAACGAACTGCAGATCCTTTCGAATCCATCGCCGAAGCTTTCACGCCGATGCCCTGTCACAAGGATGACGCGGCGTTGAGCAGGTAAAAATGCGAACTGCTCGGAGAACTTCTGTTTTAACTGGTCATTGGTCTCGAGCTTCTGTACGACCTCAAGCAGAGCGTCGATTACAGTATTCCCAGTCACATGAATCGCGTCAGGTGACACCCCTTCACGCAGTAAATTCTGTTGCGATCGTTCAGTAGGAGCGAAGTGAAGAAGCGCGAGTGCTCCCGTCAACTTTCGATTGGCCTCTTCCGGCCAGGGAGAATATAAATTTCCGGTGCGAAGCCCAGCTTCGATATGAGCCACAGGAATTTGCTGATAGTACGCCGCCAATGTAGTTGCAAAGGTCGTAGCGGTATCACCATGCACCAAGACAATATCCGGCCGATAAGTCCGGAAGACCTCTTTCATTCCCTGAAGAATACCAGTTGTCACGTCGGTAAGGTCTTGACCCGACTTCATGATATTAAGATCAAAGTCAGGTTCAAGTTTAAATAACTCTAACACTTGATCCAGCATTTCACGGTGTTGACCCGTGACGCAGATTTTGGCCTCAAAACGCTCATCTGCATTCAACGCTAAAGCTAATGGAGCCATTTTTATAGCTTCCGGTCGCGTACCGAAAACACTCAAGATCTTTAAAGTCATTAGATTACCAACGATTCCATATCATTATTTAGTCAGAGAATCAGTCTGGAAACCAGCAACGCTGCCATGCCCCTGCCTGACCTACCGATTACGCGCAAGCGAGTTTTCGCCGCTCCAACTGCAACCGCCTCTGCTTTGCAGCGCAGCATATCATCAACAAGCGTGCCAACATAACGCCTGGCTGGCTCAACCACACGCCCCATGAGACCCCATCATCCCCCCCTCAGTTCAGGACAGGACAAGGTTTTACCGCAACATTTGCGGTGAGCCGCTTCACCGCAATGGTGCGTCGCAACCTCTCATTGAAATTGGGCTTTTGGTTATTGCCCCACAGGAACCCGACCTATCCGAGATCGCAATTGGGCCCACGCTCGACTGTGCCATGCAGCTCGTTGCTAATCGCCGGCGCACCCTGCACGACCGACCTGGCCGAACGGGACGCCCTTATCAAATTCCGAACCAATACTAGCCATAAGCCATTAACCTGGAGACCGCACATAAAAATCCACATCAAACCGTATTAGGCGGTGCACCATCAACTATTAAACCAACAATACAAACCTGTGCAGGACGCTTGACGCCCGCACAAGTAAACAAAGATCAAATACCGAAACGCCATGAAGACTCGACGCAAAGCTTAGTAACTTTTGATAGCCGAGAAACCACCCAGGAATGCCCCTCGGCGGTTCACAGTTGCGCAAGCACGTAATGCAGGTTCCGTATGAAAGCAAGAAATACGGCCCCGAGGGGAAAACGCGTGAAGCCAAAAGCTTCACGGCCTTGGAGTTATTTTCGGTTTAACTTATTGCCAGGCTCTTGTTGCCGATCCAACTGAGCGACCGAATGGAGAAGTGAGCCTGCCGGCTCGTGCCCATCGCGTTCTGCATTGTCGCGAACAGCACGTAACCCCTGCCTGACCAACGCAATACCAATCGCGACAATCGCCCCCAGGAGCAGGCCAAGAAAAATGATCAATGGACGATTCGGACTCGACGGAACCAACGGCTCAAGGGCCTGCTGGTCAATACTCACCAGCCGCAGCTTCGCCAGGTCGATATTCAGGCTACTCAAACGGAAAATCTCTGTTCTCAACGGTTGAACGCCCGCAAGAAAGATATCTTCATTTTTTCGAGCATCCAGGACCTCAATCTCTCGGTTGGATGCGAGCAACTGAAGTTCCTTGGCGATTTGAGCGATGCGCGACTCGGTAAAATCATCCGACTTGCGTGACTGCAATGCAGCAAGCTCAGCCTTAAGCGCATCTACCCCCATAAAATAAAGTGGGATCTGCTGGTTGTTCACCTCCGTACGCATCACGCTACCAGCGTTCGTCACGGCCGATTCACCAAGTGAAGAAGGCGTAGCCGGCTTTTGAATGCCCAGGGAACGGGCAATCCCTATAGCCTCATTCAGCTGAGCAATACGGTCGCTACGCAAGGTTTTCAACTGAGAACGCAGCGCCTTCAACTCATCCTGCAATTGCGCGCGTTTCAACGAGTCAGCTTCTCGCAATGACGCTATTTTGGCTTCTTTTTCAATATCGTAGTTTGAGCGAGCCGAATCGAGCTTGCCTTTAAGCTCCCTCAAACGGTTTTTAACGATCACATTCAAATCAGCCGTGACGCGTTCGCGCTCACTTTCGATAGCGTAGTCGACAAAGCCATTAAGAATAGAGACGCCGTCGACGCCTTTCGGATACATCATCTCGAGCTTGATGTAAGAACTCAGCGAGTTTTTCTTATCTGCATCAGGAAGAATCAAACGAATAGAGTCATGATTGAACTCCTGAAAACTCTGCTCCAGAGTCTGCCCAGGACGAACAAATTTCTCGAAAAGCTTCTGGTTTTTCTTGAAATAGCTCAGGCGCGTATCATAAGAGTCGAGCGCTGCGCCCACTTTGAGGAGCGCGTCAGCCGGAGGAAGCTGATATATCTCTGATCGATTTAGCGCATCCAAATCATTAATCGCCGCAGGCCGCAAAACCGTGCTGACCTTATATACAGGGGCAGCTAAAAATGCGTAGGACGCCGCAATCAATCCCGCCCCGAGAGTGACGAAAAGCAGAAGTTTTTTTTGTTGCCAGACAGACGCGAAAAGTCGCACAAAATCAATTTCGTCGGACGATCGAACCGGGGGAGCACGGAAGCTACTACTCACAACAAAAACCTGCCTTCAAAGAGAAACTGCGGGCTCGTTATGCAGACAAGATTGTGTATTTTTATTTTAGTTATATGGCCGAAAAAACCCAGCGTCGCTGCCGGACTTTAGCGCACAAAATGCCTGTTATCGAGAACAGATTCCATTTTGCCATCTCACTGACATATTACAAGTCTTGACATATCTGTAGGAGTCTTCCTACACAGATAGGGGCAACCCTTATATAGGCCGTCCGAAAAGGGCAGAAAAGCAAATTTCGTAGCCGCGAAACAATAGTCAGTGGTATCGCCGGACTTACCACATGCCGATCACTCGACGTAACCGATGCGCACCGCACCAGAAAAATCCGACGAACGGCTCGCGAGTGACACAATAACCATTGAGCCTCTACCCACGCCTTGCGGGCATGGACTTTTGACGTCGGCCCCACCCAACGATGACACTAAACAGTGGTCCCAGCAGCATTCCAATTATCAAGGCCACGACCACAAACACCGACACCGGCATCTGCCCGGTCACCCAGCCCAGGAATGAAAGAGACGCGCCCTGCTGGTTTTCCAGCACGAACCCCAACACTGCCAGCACGACAATTAGCATAGCCAGCACCAGAACAACGCGCTTAACCCCACGCATAACCTTCTCCTACCCCAAAAACACTCAGACGCTTTCTTCTTCGTCTTCGTTCACCCGATCGCGCAATTCCTTGCCCGGCTTGAAATGAGGCACGAACTTGCCGTCAAGGCTGACGGACTGCCCGGTTTTTGGGTTGCGCCCCACACGAGGCGCACGATAGTGCAGCGAGAAGCTACCAAACCCACGAATTTCAATCCGATCGCCGGTAGCCAGACATTGGGACATCTGCTCAAGCATGGTCTTGATGGCCAGCTCCACATCCTTGGATGAGAGCAGCCCTTGATGGGTGACAATTCGTTCGATCAACTCCGACTTCGTCATATTTTTCCCTTCTTTTTCAAGCAGCTAGGAAAAGCGCTTCGAAGGTTTTAGCATGACCGGAGGAATTTGAACAGCCCATGTATTGACTTATATTCAAAGACTTGGGGTGCAACTCGAAGAGAGTTGGCATTGCGCACCACGACAGCCAGCTCTCGCTCAGTCTCACTGGAGGCACTCCAGCGCGATCGCTGCCAGATAGAGCCTGTAAGCGCGAACGCGCTGCCAGCGCGACGACGGCGCTCCAGCCACAGAACGCCAAGGCGACGCTGCACACAACACCAAATCCCAGGCACAAAAAAGGGCGACCGAAGTCGCCCTTTTTCTATGGTCTGACAGAACTTAGTTCTGCTTTTCCATTTGTGCACGCAGCAGGTCGCCCAGAGTGGTAGGACCAGCAGAAGGCTCAGAGGTAGCTGGCTTGTCGCGCAGGCTCTGGATGGCTTCTTTCTCTTCAGCATCGTCTTTCGACTTGATGGAGAGCTGGATTACGCGGCTCTTGCGGTCAACGCTGATGATCTTGGCTTCTACTTCTTCGCCTTCTTTCAGAACGTTGCGCGCGTCTTCAACGCGGTCACGGCTGATTTCGGAGGCTTTCAGAGTCGCTTCGATATCGTCGGCCAGAGTGATGATGGCGCCTTTAGCGTCAACTTCCTTCACGATGCCTTTAACGATTGCGCCTTTGTCGTTCTCTTGAACGTACTCGGAGAACGGTTCACTTTCCAGGTGCTTGATACCCAGGGAGATGCGCTCGCGCTCTGGGTCAACCGACAGGAGAACGGTGTCCAGCTCGTCGCCCTTCTTGAAACGACGAACAGCTTCTTCGCCAACTTCGTTCCAGGAGATGTCGGACAGGTGAACCAGACCGTCGATGCCGCCGTCCAGACCAATGAAGATACCGAAATCGGTGATCGACTTGATGGTGCCGGAGATTTTATCGCCCTTGTTGAACTGGCCAGAGAATCTTCCCATGGGT
>NZ_JBIUVK010000031.1:0-70140 GCF_044742865.1 Pseudomonas sp. NPDC087814
GATGACCAGGGTGTGGCCAGCGTTGTGGCCCCCGTGGTAGCGCACTACGGCGGCAGCATGTTCGGTCAGCAGATCAACGATCTTGCCTTTGCCCTCATCACCCCATTGGGTGCCCAGGACTACGACATTCTACCCATAACACTTGTCCTCATTCGCGCAAACTTGGTGCCGGCAGTGGCCGGCAGGAAAACTCAAGAAGCCAGTGGCGATACTTGCCAAAGCCCGTTCTGCTGAATCAATTGCCGGTCGCAGTCCGCTTCACGGGCGGCGGCCAATGGCTGCCCAGGCAAGGCCTGGACCACACGCTGACCCTCACTGCGCAACTGGCAAACCTGCTGCCAGAGTGCTGCGTCCGTACTGTCGGGCATCCAGATACCGCCAGACGGCAGTTCGACCTCAGCACGCCCCAGGGTCACCAGGGTTTTCAAATCGGTGGAAAAACCGGTCGCCGGACGAGCGCGACCGAAGTCGGCGCCGATATCGTCGTAACGACCGCCCTGGGCGATGGCCTGGCCAACACCCGGGACAAACACCGCGAACACCACACCGGTGTGGTAGTGGTAGCCGCGCAACTCACCCAAATCAAAATACAGCGGCAACTGCGGGAAGCGCGCAGACAACTGCTCGGCAATCGCCAGCACATCGTCCAGGGCCGCCAATACATCAGCCGGCGCATTCGCCAGGCGATCACGGGCGGCGGTCAGTACTTCACGGCCGCCACACAGATCCACCAGCGCACGCAGCATGCCGGCCAGGTCGGCAGGCACGCCCGCCGTCAGGGCAATCACTTCATCGATGGCCTTGCGCTGCAAGGCATCGAACAACTGTTGTTCCACTTCACCCGACAAGCCGGCCGCACGGGCCAGGCCGCGGTAGATACCGACATGCCCAAGGTCCATGTGCACATCCGGCACATCGGCCAATTGCAGCATGGCCAGCATCAGGCTGATGACTTCCACGTCGCTGCTCGGGCTCGCATCACCGTACAACTCGGCGCCCAACTGGATCGGGCTGCGGGACGACGACAACGCACGCGGTTGCGCATGCAGCACGCTGCCGGCGTAGCACAGGCGGCTTGGCCCTTCGCGACGCAGGGTGTGCGCATCAATGCGCGCTACTTGCGGCGTGATGTCGGCACGAAAGCCCATTTGCCGGCCCGATTGCGGGTCGATGACCTTGAAGGTGCGCAGATCCAGGTCCTGGCCCGCGCCGGTCAGCAGGGATTCCAGGTACTCGATATGCGGAGTCACGACAAACTCGTAACCCCAGCTCTGGAACAGATCCAACACCTGGCGGCGCGCGATTTCAATGCGCGCAGCTTCTGGTGGCAGTACTTCTTCGATGCCATCTGGCAGCAGCCAGCGGTCTACCGTTGCCATTACGCCATTCCCCTATGATCCGGGCGGCCAGCCCTCGGGCGAGCCTTGAGTGAAGCAGAAAATACCCGGCCCCTGCATAAACCACGCGCAAGAGCGACGTGACGAACGACCAACAATCGGCCTCGTCGGGCACTTTCCTCGAAAAACCTGTGGCGCCTGCGGAGCAAAACCACAATCAAACATGCAGACGCAAAAAAGCCGGGAATTTCCCGGCTGCCGCATCATACACCCGTTTTCTGAAAGGATCACCCCGCCCGGCATTTTAGCCGCCCGACGGAGCGATTCTCAGACTACATGCGGGTTACTTGGACTTTTCCAGGTAGCGGAAGAAATCGCTACTTGGGTCCAGCACCATGACGTCGGTTTTGTTCGCAAAGCTTTCACGGTAGGCGCGCAGGCTACGGTAGAACGCGTAGAACTCCTGGTCCTGGCCATAGGCCTTGGCGTAGATCGAAGCGGCTTGAGCATCACCATCACCACGGGCCTCTTCAGACTCGCGATAGGCTTCAGCCAACAGTACGCGACGCTGACGGTCGGCATCCGCGCGGATCCCTTCTGCCAGTTCGTTACCCTTGGCGCGGTGCTCACGAGCCTCGCGCTCACGCTCGGTGCTCATACGCTCGAACACGCTGCGGTTCACTTCCTTCGGAAGGTCGATGGCCTTGACCCGAACATCGATCACCTCGATGCCCAGCTCTTTTTCCGCCATCGCATTCAACGAACGCGTGATGTCCGCCATCAGCGCGTCACGTTCACCGGATACCACCTCGTGCAGGGTGCGCTTACCAAACTGGTCACGCAGGCCCGATTCCAGACGGCGCGACAAACGCTCGTCGGCAATCTGCTTGAGGCCGGAGGTCGCGGTGTAGAAGCGCTCGGCATCCTTGACGCGCCACTTGGCGTAGGCGTCAACCATCACGGCTTTCTTTTCCAGGGTCAGGAAGCGTTGTGTCGGTGCATCCAGGGTCATCAGGCGGCCGTCGAACTTGCGCACCTGGTTGACGTAGGGGACTTTCACATGCAGGCCCGGCTGGACATCCGCCTGGACCACGCGACCGAATTGCAGCAACACCGCGCGCTCGGTCTGAGACACGATATAGAAGCAGTTCCAGGCAGCGATGACCACGACGACGCCCACAATCAGGGCGGTCAGCGATTTATTGCTCATCAACGACTCTCCCTGGTACGTGTTTGCTGTTGCAGCAGGTCAGCGGCCGCACGGGCGCTCGCTTCGTTGGCAGCAGCATTGGAACCGGTAGCCGGTGCGCTGGTGCTGCTACGACCACCTTCGATCATCTTGTCCAGCGGCAGGTACAGCAGATTGTTCTGCCCGCCCTTGCTGCCGGTCACGAGAACCTTGCTGGTGTTGCTGAAGACTTCCTGCATGGTGTCCAGGTACAGACGCTCACGGGTGACTTCCGGTGCCTTGCGGTACTCGGCCACCAGCTTGGTGAAACGATCTGCCTCACCCTTGGCGCGGGAGACCACTTCGTCGCGGTAACCGTTGGCATCCTCAAGGATGCGCTGGGCCTGGCCACGGGCTTCCGGCACCACGCCGTTGGCGTAGGTTTCAGCCTGGTTGCGCGAACGCTGCTCGTCTTCACGGGCACGGATCACGTCATCGAAGGCTTCCTGCACTTCACGCGGTGCCGCTGCGCTCTGTACGTTGACCTGGGTCACGGTGATACCGGTGCGGTACGTGTCGAGGAACCGTTGCAGGCGCTCCTTGATTTCGCTGGCCATCAATTCACGGCCTTCAGTCAGCACCTGGTCCATTGCGGTGGAACCCACCACGTGGCGCAGGGCGCTTTCGGTCGCATGTTGCAGGCTGATCTCCGGCTGGTCGACGTTCAGCACGAAGTCCTGCAGGTTGCTGATCTTGTACTGCACGGTCAGCGGCACTTCGACGATGTTCTCGTCTTCGGTCAGCATCTGGCCCTGCTTGGTGTAGGCACGCTCACGCGTGACGTTTTCCATGTACTTCTTGTCGATCGGCGGGAAGTAGATGTTCAGGCCAGGGCCGACAGTCTCGTAGTACTTGCCGAAGCGCAGCACCACGGCTTGCTCCTGCTCGTCCACCACATAGACGGCGCTGTACAGCCAGACGGCCGCCAGCACGACGAGGCCGATGCCGAGCAGGCCGTAACCACCGCCCTTGCTCGTACGACCGCCTTCGTCACTACCACGTTTTTTTCCACCACCGAACAACCCATTCAGGCTTTCCTGCAGCTTTCGGAAGGCCTCGTCGAGATCTGGTGGCCCCTTGCGGTCGCCATTATTGCGGCGTTTACCACCCCAAGGATCCTGATTATTCGAGTTGCCACCCGGCTCATTCCAAGCCATAGCGCTCTCCATCTGATAAAGCAAAGACGCACCCACGGCGCGCCGACCAATGCTACAGAATGCCTGTCACAGCGGCACAACCGCTTTCTCAGGCTTTTATTGCAAAGTGTGTTGTTCGATGAACTCTGTCGGCACAACGCCTTCACGGCTGACCAGCCGATTCAGCTCCGAGCGCGGCAATCGAACGGCCAGCAAGCTGACACCTTCTTCGTCGTGTTCTTCTTTCTGTACCGCGCCCAGCTCGAAAAACTGTGCACGCAGTCGAGCAAAACGCTGCGGCAAGCGCAAGGTGCCGACGAACAAATCGCTGCCCAACAGCTCGGCAATGGCTTGTTCAAGCAATTCCAGGCCACTGCCATCACGCGCCGACAGCCAGACCCGCTGGGGCTTGCCGTTTTCGTCGCGCTGGATTTGTGGCTCAACGCCTTCAAGCAAATCGAGTTTGTTATAGACCTCGAGGATCGGCAAGTCCTGGGCACCAATCTCGCCCATCACCACCATGACCTGTTAAATCTGCAACATGCGATCCGGTTCGGCCGCATCGATCACGTGCAACAGCAGGTCGGAATTGCTCGACTCTTCGAGCGTAGACCGAAATGCCTCGACCAGCTTGTGGGGCAAGTGACGAATGAAACCCACGGTATCGGCCAGGACAATCGGCCCCAGGTCGTCCAGTTCCAGACGGCGCAAGGTCGGGTCGAGGGTCGCGAACAGTTGGTCGGCCGCGTACACGTCCGATTTCGTCACGTTGTTGAAGAGTGTGGATTTGCCGGCGTTGGTATAGCCCACCAGGGAAACGGTCGGGATATCCGCACGCATACGGCCACGTCGCGATTGTTCGCGCTGGCTGCGCACCTTCTCCAGGCGGCCCTTGATCTGTCGCAGGCGGACCCGCAGCAGACGCCGGTCGGTTTCCAGCTGGGTTTCACCCGGGCCGCGCATGCCGATGCCGCCACCCTGGCGCTCAAGGTGAGTCCAGCCACGCACCAGCCGGGTGCTCATGTGGTCAAGCTGGGCCAGTTCTACCTGGAGCTTGCCTTCATGGGTACGGGCGCGTTGAGCGAAAATATCGAGAATCAGACCCGTGCGGTCGATCACGCGACACTCGAAAACTCGTTCGAGGTTACGTTCCTGACTGGGCGTGAGGATGTGATTGAAAATCACCAGATCGGCCTTTTCGGCGTGGACCAGGTCGCGCAGTTCCTCGACCTTGCCGCTGCCGATCAGGAATTTGGCGGTTGGCCGATGACGCGGCACGTTAAAAAACGCGACGGTCTCGGCGCCGGCCGAATTTGCCAACTCCTGAAACTCCTGCGGATCTTCGCGCGCCTCAGGGTCCTGTCCATCCAAGTGAACGAGGATTACTCGCTCACCACCACCGTGGCGCTCAAAGAACAAAGGAGACTCCTATCAGGCGTTACCTGGTGCAGGCTCGGCGTCACCCTGTTCTTCGGTTGCGCTAGGCAGACGAATTGGACGAACCGGCACTACGGTCGAGATAGCGTGCTTGTAAACCATTTGGCTTACGGTGTTTTTCAGCAGGATCACGAACTGGTCGAACGACTCGATCGTACCTTGCAGCTTGATACCGTTGACCAGATAGATGGAAACCCCAACTTTCTCTTTACGTAAAGTATTCAAGTAAGGGTCTTGTAGCGAATGCCCTTTTGACATGTGCCGCACTCCTTTAAGGATCAATAATAAAAATCGGAAAATAGATAGCTCATGGCCGTCACACCCCCAAGGATAGACGGCAATTGCAAGGACTCAGCTCAATATGGAGACCGTTCCCAAGTATTTCAAGGCGCGTGACAGATTGTCGCTGTCCAGGCTGTCCAGCCAGTGCAAATCGCTCCAACTGCGCAACCAGGTGAACTGACGCTTCGCCAATTGGCGCGTGGCAATGATGCCGCGCTCCTGCATTTCGGCTGACGTCAGCTTGCCATCCAGATGATCCCAGACTTGGCGGTAGCCTACAGCACGTATCGAAGGCAGCCCTGGATGCAGGTCACCTCTTGAACGCAGTGCTACGACCTCCTCCACAAACCCCTGTTCCAACATAATTGTGAATCTTTGTGCAATTCGTTCATGCAGCACCTGGCGATCCGTCGGAGCGATGGCCAGATTCGCCACAGTATAGGGCAATTGTGAGTGTCCCGAGGCGCCTGCTTCAGCACTTTGCGCAGTTTGTTTCAGCCTGTGTTCAGTCATGGTCTGGCCACTGACCCGCCAGACTTCCAACGCTCGCGTCAGGCGCTGGGGGTCATTGGGATGAATTCGCGCGGCGGAAACCGGATCCACAATGGCCAACTGATCGTGCAAGGCCTGCCAGCCAAGGCGCGCAGCCTCTTCTTCAAGTTCGGCGCGCACCTGTGGATCAGCTGGCGGCATATCAGCCAGACCTTCCTGCAAGGCCTTGTAGTAGAGCATCGTGCCGCCGACCAGCAGCGGAATCTTGCCCCGCGCGGTGATATCGGCCATGGCGGCCAGCGCATCGATGCGAAAATCCGCCGCCGAATAGCTCTCGCTGGGATCAATAATGTCGATCAACCGGTGCGGATACTGGGCCAGCAGCTCTTTTGAAGGTTTGGCAGTGCCGATGTCCATGTCCCGGTAAACCAGTGCAGAGTCGACACTGATCAACTCGCACGGCAAGACCTTGGTCAGCTCGATGGCCAGGTCGGTCTTGCCGGCGGCCGTCGGGCCCATCAGGAAGATGGCGGGGGGCAAGGCACTCATCAACGGCCGCGCAAGAACAGTTTGTCCAGGTCGTCCAGGCCCATCTGGGTCCAGGTCGGGCGGCCATGGTTGCACTGGCCGCTGCGCTCGGTGTTTTCCATGTCCCGCAGCAGGCCGTTCATTTCCGGCAAGGCCAGCCGGCGGTTGGCGCGGATGGCGCCGTGACAGGCCATGGTGCCGAGCAGTTCATTGATGTGGGCCTGGATCCGGTCACTGGTGCCGTATTCCATCAGGTCTGCCAGTACGTCGGCCACCAGCCGGTTGGCCTCTGCCTGCTTGAGCAAAGCCGGAATCTGGCGGATAGCCAGGGTTTCCGGCCCCAGGCGTTGCAGCTCAAAGCCCAGCTTCTGGAACACGCTGATGTGCTCTTCGGCGCAATCCGCTTCCCGCTGGCTGACCGCCAGGGATTCCGGCACCAGCAGCGGCTGGCCGCTCAGGCCTTCGCTGGCCATGGCGATCTTCAGGCGCTCGTACATGATCCGCTCGTGGGCGGCGTGCATGTCCACCAACACCAGGCCATGGGCGTTTTCCGCAAGAATATAAATACCCTTGAGCTGTGCCAGCGCGTAACCCAACGGCGGCACGTCGCCCTGGCCTTCCGGCAACGCGGCAGCACCTGGCTCGGCGCCGGGCAGCGGCGCGAAAAACTCGCGATAGGCCGCCTGGGCCTCGGCCACCGGCACCGCCGATTGCGGACGCGGGGTGTACTGGTATTGATAACCGGCGCCGGCGCCTGAACCAGGTGCGGTAAAGCTCGGCTGGGCTTGCGGCGATTGCAGCAGGTTGGCCGCCAGGCTCATTTCGCCCTGGGGCCCGAACTCGCCGGCTTCCGGCCCTGAAGGACGGACAACAGCCGTGACAATCGGCGCCGCCAGGTGATCATCCGGCCGCACATCGCCCAAGGCGCGGTGCAGGGTGCCGTAAAGAAAGTCGTGGACCATGCGACCGTCACGGAAGCGCACTTCGTGCTTGGTCGGGTGCACGTTGACGTCGACCACCGACGGGTCGACCTCGAAAAACAGCACAAACGTCGGATGCCGCCCGTTGAACAGCACGTCGCGATACGCCTGGCGCACCGCGTGGGCCACCAGCTTGTCGCGCACCGCCCGGCCATTCACGAAGAAATACTGCATGTCCGCCTGGCTACGGGAGAAAGTCGGCAACCCCACCCAACCCCACAGCCGCAGGCCATTGCGCTCGATCTCGATCGGCAGCGCCTGCTCCAGGAACCCCGCGCCGCAGATGGCCGAGACACGCCGCGCACGGGCCGCATCATCATGGGCCTCGTGCAGGCTGAGGATGGTCTTGCCGTTGTGGCGCAGGTGGAAAGCCACATCAAACCGCGCCAGGGCCAGGCGCTTGATGACTTCCTGCAGGTGATCGAATTCGGTTTTTTCGGCCTTGAGGAATTTACGCCGGGCCGGGGTGTTGAAGAACAGGTCGCGCACTTCCACCGAGGTGCCCACCGGATGTGCCGCCGGCTGGACCCGGGGCGCCATGTCGCGGCCTTCGGTTTCAACCTGCCAGGCCTGATCGGCGTCGCGGGTGCGGGACGTCAGGGTCAGGCGAGCCACCGAGCTGATGGAAGCCAGGGCCTCACCACGAAACCCGAGGCTCATCACCCGTTCCAGGTCTTCCAGGTCGCGAATCTTGCTGGTGGCGTGACGGGCCAGGGCCAGCGGCAGGTCATCGGAGGAAATCCCGCTGCCGTCGTCGCGCACTCGCAGCAGCTTGACGCCGCCCTGCTCAACATCGACATCAATGCGCCTGGCACCGGAGTCGATACTGTTTTCCAGCAACTCCTTGATTACCGACGCTGGCCGCTCGACCACCTCACCCGCCGCGATCTGGTTGGCGAGACGCGGGCTTAGCAGCTCGATGCGCGAGGTATTGCTCAAGACTGTTTCGCTCATTATTGCGCCGCCAGTTCAGTGCCCGGGATGGTCAACACCTGGCCGACCTTCAATTCATCGGTCTTGAGGTTGTTGGCACTGCGCAAGGTTGCCGCTGACACCTGGAAGCGCACCGCCAGCATCGCCAGGGTGTCGCCCGGCTGCACGCGATGGTCACGCGGGCCCTGGGCGATTTTCCCGGAGTCACGCAGCCAGGCTATATAAGTGCCCGGCGGCGGATTCTGCTGGAAGAACTGCCGAACACCGGCGCTGATGGAGCGCGCCAAAGCCTGCTGATGGCTGGCCGAGGCCAGTTTCGAGGCTTCGTTGGAGTTCGAGATAAACCCGGTCTCCACCAGGATCGACGGAATATCCGGCGACTTGAGCACCATGAACCCGGCCTGTTCCACGCGCTGTTTGTGCAGTGAGGTGACGCGACCAATGTTGCTCAGGACTTTCTGCCCGACGTTCAGGCTAGAGGTCAGCGAGGCAGTCATCGACAGATCGAGCAATACGCCAGCGAGCATCTTGTCCTTGTCGTCGAGGGATACGTTGCCAGCCCCGCCGATCAAGTCGGAACGGTTTTCACTGTCCGCCAGCCAGCGGGCGGTCTCGGACGTAGCGCCGCGATCAGACAGGGCAAACACCGAGGCACCAAACGCCGCGGCCGAAGGTGCGGCGTCGGCGTGGATCGAGACGAACAGGTCGGCGCCCTTCTTGCGGGCGATTTCGGTACGGCCACGCAGCGGAATAAAGTAGTCGCCGGTCCGGGTCAGCTCGGCGCGGTAGCCTTTCATGCCATTGATCTGGCGCTGCAGTTCGCGGGCGATGGCCAGTACTACGTCTTTTTCATGCTGGCCGCGCGAGCCCGAGGCACCCGGGTCTTCGCCGCCGTGACCGGCATCGATGACCACGATAATGTCACGTTTGCCCGCCGGAGCCGGTGGCAGCGGCGGCAATTTGACCTGGGGTTGCGACTGGTTGACCGGCACCGCAGGTATCGTCGCGACGCTTGGAGTTGGCGCAGGCGGCGGCGCGGCATCGGCGGCGTTGTCGAACAGGTCGACCACCAGCCGGTTGCCATACTGCGCGTTGGGCGCCAGCACGAAGCTTTTCGGGGTCACGGCCTTTTTCAGGTCGATAACCACCCGCAGGTCGGTCGGCGTACGCTGGGCCGAGCGCATCGCGGTAATCGGGGTATTGGCCATGGCGACTTTCAACGGCGCGGCCAGGGTCGCACCGTTGATATCAATCACCAGGCGATCAGGCGCCGTGAGGGTGAAGACGCTGTGCTGAACCGGGCCAGACAGGTCGAATACCAGTCGCGTGTTATCCGGTGCCCGCCACAGGCGAACACTTTTCACCTGTGAGGCCGCCAGTGCATTGAAAGTCATTGCCGCAAGCAACACCCCTACGACAGTAACCAACGCGCGAAAGCGCATACCTAACCCCATCAATTATTTGAATTCCAATGCCAAGGCGGCGCACCACGACTCGCCGCGCGCGCTCTGGGACAACAACTTCAGCTGACGTCCTTGCTTATGCGGGGTAATGGTAATGGTCAGGTCCGGCTTTGGCAAAAAGCCTGTGCCTTTATCTGGCCACTCGATCAGGCACAAGGCGTCCTCATCGAAGTAATCACGAATGCCCATGTATTCCAGTTCTTCCGGGTCCACCAGGCGATACAGGTCGAAGTGGAACGCTCGTACGTCACCGATTTCGTAGGGTTCTACCAAGGTGAACGTAGGGCTTTTCACAGCACCCGCGTGCCCCAACCCGCGAATGATGCCCCGGGACAAGGTGGTTTTTCCGGCGCCGAGATCGCCTTCCAGAAAGATCAGCCCTGAGCCTTGAGTGACCCGGGCAATACGGTTGCCCAAGGCGACCATGGCGTCTTCATCAGGCAGGAAAAGAACTACTTCAGACACGGCGATTGCTCCTCCAGCAACTGACGAATGGCAGGAATCAGGTCACTGGCGGCCAGCCCGCGACCGTAGGTACCCTGGCGATCTCCGGCAGTGGCATGCAGCCAGACCGCCAGGCAGGCGGCATCAAATGCCGGCATGCCTTGCGCCAGCAAAGCACCGACCAGGCCGGCCAACACATCGCCAAGGCCAGCGGTTGCCATTGCAGGATGGCCCTGATCGCAGCGGGCAACCCGACCGTCCGGGCTGGCGATCAAGCTGCCGGCGCCCTTGAGGATGGCCACCGCATTGAATTTCTGACTCAAGGCGCGCGCCACGTTAAGGCGGTCGGCCTGAACCTCGGCTGTCGAAATACCCATCAAGCGGGCCGCTTCGCCAGGATGCGGAGTGATCACGCAATTGGCCGGCAGGCTGACGCTGCCCGCCGCCAGCAGGTTCAAGGCATCGGCGTCCCAGACTTGCGGCTGCCTGGCATTGGCCGCTACCGACAGCAGGCTTTTGCCCCAGGAGGCCTCGCCCAGGCCCGGGCCGATGACGATCACGGAAATCTTTTCCAGCAGGCCCATCAATTGATTGGCCGAGTGCACGCCCACCGTCATCACTTCCGGCAACCGCGCCAGCGCCGCACCGACGTGCTCGCTGCGGGTCGCCAGGGAAACCATTCCGGCACCACTGCGCAGGGCACTTTCAGCACTGAGCAAGGCGGCGCCGCCAAAACCGCGGTCGCCGCCGATCAGCAATACATGGCCGAACTGGCCTTTATGGGCGTCCGGGGAACGCGCAGCGAGTTGCGGCAATTGGCCGGGCAACAGGTGCTGAACGTCGGGTATTTCGTGTTTTGTCTGCGGCATGCGTCTTCAAGCTCCGATGTCTGGCAGAATTATACGCATCTAACCTGCGGTTTCTCTTGTTCATGCCTGCTATTACCTACGACCTGCCCGCCCTCGCCCAATCGATCAAAGACTGGGGCCGCGAGCTGGGCTTTCAACAAGTGGGCATCAGCGGCCTCGACCTCGCCGAGCATGAACAGCACCTGCAACGCTGGCTCGACGCCGGCTACCACGGCGAAATGGACTACATGGGCGCCCACGGCAGCAAGCGCTCACACCCGGAGGAGCTGGTACCCGGCACCTTGCGCGTGGTCTCACTGCGCATGGACTACTTGCCGGGCGACACCCAAATGGCCCAACTGCTGGCCAAACCCGAAAAAGCCTACATCTCCCGCTACGCCCTGGGCCGCGACTACCACAAGCTGATCCGCAAGCGCGTGCAGCAACTGGCCGACCGCATCCAGGCGCAAATCGGCCCGTTCGGCTTCCGCGCCTTTGTCGACAGCGCCCCCGTGCTGGAAAAAGCCATCGCCGAGCAGGCCGGGCTCGGCTGGATCGGCAAGAACACCTTGGTACTCAATCGCAAGGCGGGCAGTTACTTCTTCCTGAGCGAGCTGTTTGTCGACCTGCCGTTGCCGGTCGACCCACCCCACGCCACCGAACATTGTGGCCGCTGCACCGCCTGCCTGGATATCTGCCCTACCAACGCCTTCGTCGGGCCCTACGTGCTGGACGCCCGGCGCTGCATTTCCTACCTGACCATCGAGCTGAAAAGTGCGATCCCCGAAGAACTGCGCCCACTGATCGGCAATCGGGTATTCGGCTGCGATGACTGTCAGATCGTTTGCCCGTGGAATCGTTTCGCGCGGCCTACCGACGAACGCGATTTCAAGCCACGGCACAACCTGGATAACGCAGAGCTCGCCGAGTTGTTTATGTGGGACGAGGACAAATTCCTCAGCAGCACCGAAGGTTCTCCCCTGCGCCGCGCCGGCTATGAGCGCTGGCTGCGCAACCTGGCGGTGGGCCTGGGCAATGCGCCATCAAGCATTCCGGTGCTGGAAGCGCTGAAGGCGCGTCGGGAATACCCCTCGGAACTGGTGCGCGAACATGTGGAATGGGCGCTGAACCAGCACGCCGAACGTTAGTGCACGTCGTCGTTGTAGACGAACTTGGGCATTTCCCAGTGAAAACGGATCGCCAGCAGGCGCAATAGAAAGCCGCTGAACAGCGTCAGCAGGATCGATTGCTCACTTGGCAGCTCAAGGTAGATGCACAGCATGTAGAACCAGGCGGCCAGGAACGACACGCTGGCGTACAGCTCGCGGCGGAAGATCAACGGAATGTCGTTGCAGAAGATATCCCGCAGGATGCCGCCGAATACCCCGGTGATCACACCGCTGACTGACGCCACCAGCATGCCGTGGCCCATTTCCAGGGCGGTCATGCTGCCGATCAGCGTGAAGGCCACCAGGCCCACGGCGTCCAACGCGAGGAACAGCGAGCGCAGGTGGCGCATCAATGGAGCGATGAAGATGGTCACCAGGGCCGCGACGGAGGTCAGCACCAGGTACTCCGGGTGTTTGACCCAGGTCAGCGGGTAGTGGCCGAGCAACACGTCACGCACCGAACCGCCGCCCAGCGCCGTCACGCAGGCGATCAGCACCACACCGAACCAGTCCATCCCGCGCCGCCCGGCGGACAAGGCACCCGTCATGGCTTCGGCGGTGATGGCGATGAGGTAGAGCATCAGCAGCATGATGGCGATCCTTGCAAAGTTGTGGCGAGGGGGCTTGTCCCCCGTTGGGGTGCGAAGCAGCCCCTTTTAAAGGCAATAGAGTTTTCAGGTAGATCGGGATGTCAGATTTTAGGGCCGCTTCGCAGCCCAACGGGGGACAAGCCCCCTCGCCACAGACAAGCCCCTCGCCACAAAAGCCCGCTGGGCTCAGGTATTACCGCTTTAGAACTTGATGAAATGCTTGCGGTAATGCTGCAGCTCGGCAATCGACTCGCGGATATCGTCCAGTGCCAGGTGGGTGCTGCCCTTGTGGAAGCTGTCTTTGACTTCCGGCGCCCAGCGCGCGGCCAGCTCCTTCAAGGTCGACACGTCCAGGTTGCGGTAGTGGAAGTAGCTTTCCAGCGCCTTCATGTGGGTATAGAGAAAGCGGCGGTCCTGGCAAATGCTGTTGCCGCAGATTGGCGACTTGCCCTTGGGTACCCACTTTTCCAGGAAGGCGATGGTTTCGGCTTCAGCCTCAGCCATGCTCACGCGGCTGTCGCGCACACGCTGGGTCAGGCCCGAGTTGCCGTGGGTGCGGGTGTTCCACTCGTCCATGGTGGCCAGCACCGCGTCGCTGTGGTGAATGGCGATCACCGGACCTTCGGCCAAGGTGTTGAGGTTGCTGTCGGTGACAATGGTCGCCATCTCGATGATGACGTCGGTGTCAGGGTTCAGACCGGTCATTTCCAGATCGATCCAAATCAGGTTCTGTGGGTTTTGCATGTCGTGGTTCCTTGGCACCTTGGCGTAGCTGCGCAGTTTAGCAGGCAGGGCGTGCTAGACTCGCGACCGTTTCACCTAACCTTTGCATTATCGACACGGAACACCAATGGCCAAACGCCAGCTCAACCGTCGCCAAAACTGGCGCATCGAAAAGATTCAGGGCGAACGCGCTGCCCGCGCCGCCAAACGTGAATCCTCCGCCGTGGAAGCGCTTGAGGGCGGCGACCTGGGCCCCGAGCAAACGGGCCTGGTGATCGCGCACTTCGGTGTGCAGGTCGAAGTCGAGGCCACCGAAGGCGATCACGCCGGCCAGGTGTTCCGTTGCCACCTGCGCGCCAACCTGCCTGCGCTGGTGACCGGCGACAAGGTGGTATGGCGTGCCGGCAACCAGGGCATCGGCGTGATCGTCGCCCAGTTGCCGCGCACCACCGAACTGCGTCGCCCCGACAGCCGTGGCCAGCTCAAGCCGGTAGCGGCCAACGTCGACATGATCGTCATTGTCTTCGCGCCACTGCCTGAGCCCCATGCCAACCTTATCGACCGCTACCTGGTAGCCGCCGAACACGCCGGCATTCGCCCGCTGTTGCTGCTGAACAAATTCGACCTGATCGACGAACAGAACGCCCCGGCGCTCAACGCGTTGCTGGCGGTGTACCGCACCCTCGGCTACCCGGTGCTGGAAGTCTCGGCGCATCACGGCAATGGCATGGAACAGTTACAGACTGAACTGGACGGTCGCATCAGCGTGTTCGTCGGCCAGTCGGGCGTGGGCAAGTCGTCCCTGGTCAACAGCCTGTTGCCGGAAGTCGAAACCCGTGTTGGCCCGCTGTCGGAGCTGTCCGGCCAGGGCACCCACACCACCACCACCGCGCGATTGTTCCACTTTCCGGGCGGCGGCGAGTTGATCGACTCCCCCGGCATCCGTGAATTCGGCCTGGGCCATGTGAGCCGTGCCGATGTTGAAGCGGGCTTTATCGAGTTCAACGACTTGATCGGCACCTGCCGCTTCCGTGACTGCAAACATGACCGCGAGCCGGGTTGCGCCCTGCTCAAGGCACTGGAAGACGGCCGCGTGCAGCAGCAGCGAATGAACAGCTATCGCTCGATCATCGCCAGCTTGCCCGAGACCAGCTATTAACATGTAGGAGCGAGCTTGCTCGCGAAAAGCTTGAGGGCGCCGCGTGCATTCAGAGAGCACGCGTCATCGTTAACGTCCATCGCGAGCAAGCTCGCTCCTACAGGATGTAGCAGATACAAAAAGGCCGCGATCATCGCGGCCTTTTTGTACCTGCTTACGAGCCAGTGGCTGGCTGAGTCGGATCCTTCACACCGCCATCGTCAAACAGGTTCAGCTTCTGTCGCAGCTCATGGGCCGGCAAAGGCTCCTGCTCCGGCGGCAGTGCGTTCGGGTCTGCCGGCACCTCGCCCGGCGCGCCTTCACCCTGGGTCGGTACCGGTGGCGTCGCAGGCGGGTCACCTTCAATTGCACGCTGGGCCTTTTTGGTCAGCACGACGATATCGATGCGTCGGTTGATCGGATTGAACGGATCCTTGGGATCAAACAGCTGCGAGGAAGCAAACCCCACCACCCGTGCCACTTGCGGGTCCGGATAGCTGCCGGCCACCAGTGCACGACGCGCGGCATTGGCCCGGTTGGCCGAGAGCTCCCAGTTGCCGAAGTCGCCCTGGCCTGCATACGGCTTGGCGTCGGTGTGGCCGCTGATGCTGATCTTGTTCGGCACCGCCTTGATGGTGTCGGCCATGGCCAGCAGGATGTCTTCAAAGTACGGCTTCAAGCGTGCACTGCCGGAATCGAACATCGGCCGGTTGGCGGCGTCCGTGATCTGGATGCGCAAGCCATCCGGGGTGATCTCGAAGGAAATCTGGTCCTTGAACTTCAGCAGTTGCGGGTTTTCCTCAACCTTGGTTTGCAGTTCCTGCAGCAGCAATTCCAGGCGTTCCTGCTCGACCTGTTCGGCCATGCTCTCGACGGTGTCGCGCTCGATCGGGATCTTTTCCTGGGGCGAGTCGGTCTTGATTTCCGGGTTGATGGTGCGCTCGGGCGCCAGTTGCGGCGAACCACCGAGGTCGATCACAAAAGGCGTGCCGCTCTCGGAGAAACCGATGGGGTCCTTGAAGTAACCGGCGATGGCGATCTTCTGTTCCGGCGTGGCGGTGGACATCAGCCACAGCACCAGGAAGAACGCCATCATCGCCGTCGCAAAGTCGGCGAAGGCGATTTTCCAGGCGCCGCCATGGTGCCCCGCAGCGAAGCGCTTGACGCGCTTGATGATGATCGGCTGGTTGTTTTCCATGGCTTAGCGACCGCGAACCGCTTGTTCCAGCTCAGCGAAGCTTGGACGGTGCTTCGGATACAGAACCTTGCGCCCGAACTCCACTGCCAACGATGGCGGCATGCCGGAAGCCGAAGCCACCAGGCAGGCCTTGATGGCTTCGTACAGATTCACTTCTTCCTTGGCATCGTGGGCCAGGGACGTGGCCAGCGGGCCGAAGAAACCGTAGGCCGCGAGAATACCGAAGAAGGTACCTACCAGTGCCGCACCTACGTGCATGCCGATGGCTTTCTGGTCGCCTTCACCGAGGGAGGCCATGGTCACCACGATCCCGAGCACCGCGGCAACAATACCGAAACCGGGCATGCCGTCGGCGATGCCGGTCACGGCGTGGGATGGGTGCTCCAGCTCTTCCTTGAGGCTGAACAGTTCCATGTCGAACAGGCCTTCCAGCTCATGGGGCGCCATGTTGCCGGACGACATGATGCGCAGGTAATCACAGATGTAGGCGGTCATGCGCTCGTCTTTGAGCACGGCCGGGTACTTGGCGAAAATCGGGCTCGCCGCGGCGTCCTCAATGTCGCCTTCGATGGCCATCATGCCTTCGCGGCGGCTCTTGTTGAGGATCTCGTAGATCAGCCCCAACACTTCCAGGTAGAAGGTGTGGGAGAAGCGCGAGCTGAACATGCCCAGCGACTTCTTGATCACGTGCATCGTCATGTAGCCGGGGTTGGCCTGCAGGAATGCGCCGAACGCCGCACCGCCGATAATCAGCACTTCGAAAGGCTGGATCAGCGCCGCAATCTTGCCGTGGGAAAGGACGTATCCGCCGAGCACGCTCGCGATGACGACGATGATGCCGATAATTTTAGCCATAGGGGATGAGTACTTGCGCCGTCGGGTTCAGGGTCATATTCGCAAGAGTTGAAAACTCTTGTTCTACTTATCGGCAAATCTGCGCCAGACTATAGCCCGTTATGGCGAAAAACCAGTTCGGCCCGTCCCGGGCGTGTTGACCGCAAGTGATGATCGCGCCCCAATCATGGCAAATGAAACGACAGTCCCAACTCAAAAACCCGCCACCCTCGCCGCTTGGATAAAGCGCCTGGACGATGTGCTGTTGCCTGTTCCACAGGCGAGCCACGACCGGGTTTGCAAGGCCATCGGCGACAACCGCAGTTCGTTGCGGGATATTGCAGAGCTGATGCAGAACAGCCCGGCGCTGGTGCTGAGCGTGATGCGCGAGGCCAACAACCAGGCCCACGGCAGCCTCGCGGAGCCGGCAGAAAACCTCGAAGTGGCGATCAATCGCCTCGGCCTCAAGCGCACCGAGGAGTTGCTGCGGCGCCTGCCTTCCGTGCCGCTGAATGAAATCCCCGTGGCCCTGCGCCAGCTGCAGATGATCAGCCAGCACGCTTCGCAACAAGCCAGCGGCCTGTTCGCCAGCCGCCTGGCGCGGTTGTGGCAAGACATTCACTGGGGCAGCCTGCTGTTCCTTTCACCGCTGTGGCCGATGGCGATTGCCTATCCCAAGCTGCTGGAAGAATGGGAGCTGCGGGTGATTCACAAGGGCGAATCGGCCCGCACAGTCGAACAGGAGCTGTTCGGCGTACGCCTGCTGGACCTGTGCCTGGGGTTGACCGACACCTGGCGCCTGCCGATCTGGGTGTCCCAGGGTTATACGTTGCTGCTGACGGAACAACGCTTGCTGGTCAAGGCGCTGAGCATTGCCCGTGAAGACGAGCCGTTGCGCCAACAGCAGTTGCTGGATGCCGACCCGAACCTGCGTCGCTGGCTGAACCAGCCGGCCAACACTGTGCTGTTGGCCAACGGCCTGGCGCTGGCGGCGCAGGAGTCCTGGACCTGCCCGCACACCCAGCGCTGGCAATACCTCACTGCGCTTTACCTTCAACAACCGTTGGCCGAAGTGCAGCAACAGTCCCACCAACACGCGGCGATCAGCGCCCGCAGCACCCTGATGCGCGACCTGTGGCACCCGGCGCTGTCGTTGATCTGGCCATGGGATGTGCAGCGCGTTCACCACGGCTTGCTGCCGGCACCGCCACCCACCGCCGAGTCCCTGGCGATCTGGCGCAAGCGCTGCACCGAATTGCTCGTAGAGCCGAGCCGCTTTGCCAACGCCATGCACCTGACCACCTGCGCCAAGGAAGCCCTCGTGGCCTGCGGCATGCAACGGGTGATGCTGCTGATGGCGGACAAAACCTTGAGCACGCTACGTGTGCATCAAGTCGACGGCCTGCCGAAGGACGCCGACCACATGAGCCTCGACGTGGCGCATAGCACCCTGCTGCAACGCCTGCTGGCCAAGTCCGCCCAGGTGCGCCTCAACCCCGACAACCACGCCCAGTTCTCGGCACTGCTGCCGCCGGAACTGCGCCGCCTGTTCAAGGGCGAACACCTGCTGCTGCGCTCCCTGAGCTGCAATGGCCGGGTGGTGATGCTGATGGTGGCCGACCAGGGCGGCGGGCCGTTCTCGGAAACCACCGTGCAGGCCTTCGGCAAAACCGCCCAATGCATCGAAAAGGCCCTGCACAGCTTTACCAACCGCAGTGCCTGACGCTTGCGCTACAATCGCCCTCCCTTAGCGCCCAATTTTTATGCCCAGGAGACCTCACATGCCTGACTTCTCTGGCTTGCCGCTGGTCATCGAGGCCAGTGACCTGCTCGGTCGCCTCGATGCCGAACACCTGATCCTGGTGGACCTCACCAGCGCTGCGCGTTACGCCGAAGGGCATATCCCCGGCGCACGTTTCGTTGATCCAAAACGCACTCAACTGGGCCAGCCACCAGCGCCGGGCCTGCTGCCGGGCAAGGCCGATCTTGAAAAGCTGTTCGGCGAACTGGGCCACACCCCGGATGCCACTTACGTGGTGTATGACGACGAAGGCGGTGGCTGGGCCGGGCGATTCATCTGGATGCTCGACGTCATCGGCCACAAGAAGTACCACTACCTCGACGGCGGCCTGCTGGCGTGGCTGGAAGAAAAACACCCAGTGTCCACCGAGGTACCGGCCAGCGCCGGCGGCCCGGTCAGCCTGACGTTGCATGAAGAACCCACCGCCACCCGCGAATACCTGCAAAGCCGTCTCGGCGCTGCCGACCTCGGCATCTGGGACGCCCGTGGCCCGCTGGAATACTCCGGCGAGAAAGTCCTCGCGGCCAAGGGTGGACACATCCCGGGCGCGGTGAACTTCGAATGGACCGCCGGCATGGACAAGGCACGCCAACTGCGCATCCGCCGCGACATGCCGCAGATCCTCGAAGACCTCGGGCTGACCCGCGACAAAGAAATCATCACCCACTGCCAGACTCACCATCGTTCTGGCTTCACCTACCTGGTGGCCAAGGCGCTCGGTTATCCGCGAGTCAAAGGTTATGCCGGTTCCTGGGGCGAATGGGGCAACCACCCCGACACCCCCGTTGAGATTTAAGGTTTAAGGACAGTTAATGAAAAAGCAGTTGTTCATCCTCAGCCAGTACTTGCTGCCCCACCACCTGCTGTCGCGTCTGGCCGGTTGCATTGCCGAATGCCGCGTGCGCTGGTTCAAGAATGCGTTCACCAGCTGGTTTGCCAAGCGTTATCAAGTGGACATGTCCCAGGCCCTGGTTGAAGACGTGACCGCTTACGAGCACTTCAACGCCTTCTTCACCCGCGCGTTGAAAGACGGTGCACGGCCGCTGGATCAGACCCCAGGCGCGGTGTTGAGCCCGGCCGATGGCGCGGTCAGCCAGTTGGGCCCGATTGAACATGGCCGGGTGTTCCAGGCCAAGGGCCACAGCTTCAGCGTGCTGGAATTGCTGGGCGGCGATGCGGCGGTGGCTGCGCCGTTCATGGGCGGCGATTTCGCCACTGTTTACCTGTCGCCGAAGGACTACCACCGGGTGCATATGCCATTGGCCGGCACCCTGCGGGAAATGGTTTATATCCCTGGCCGAATCTTCTCGGTGAACCAGACCACGGCCGAAAATGTGCCGGAACTGTTTGCGCGTAACGAGCGTGTTGCCTGCATCTTCGACACCGAACGCGGCCCGATGGCCGTGGTGCTGGTTGGCGCGATGATCGTGGCGTCGATTGAAACGGTTTGGGCAGGCTTGGTAACGCCGCCAAAACGCGAGCTGAAAACCTTCCGTTATGACGAAGCTGCCCGTGGGCCGATCCACCTGGAAAAAGGTGCGGAACTGGGGCGCTTCAAGCTGGGTTCGACGGCAATCGTGCTGTTTGGGCCGGACCAGGTGCAATGGTCGGAAGCACTGCAGGCGGGGACGCCGGTGCAGATGGGCCAGGGCATGGGTTTGCCGAAAGCCTGACTCAAGGCGATTGAAGATCAAAATGTGGGAGCTGGCTTGCCTGCGATAGCATCGGCGCGGTCCCTCTGAAAGAACGAGGCGCCTGCATCGCGGGCAAGCCCGACTCCCACATTGATCCGGTTCAGACCTTAAGCTTTGTGTCGTTTACAGTTGACCGTCGCGGTCGCGAAAGCCCAACAGGTACAACACGCCATCCAGCCCTAAAGTCGAAATCGCCTGCTTGGCCGATTGCTTGACCAGGGGCTTGGCCCGGAACGCCACACCCAACCCGGCAATCGCCAGCATCGGCAAGTCATTTGCCCCGTCGCCGACCGCAATGGTCTGCTCCAGACGCAACCCTTCCTTGTGTGCCAATTCCCGCAACAGGTCAGCCTTACGCTGTGCGTCGACAATCGGCTCCACGGCCACGCCCGTCACCTTGCCGTCTACCACTTCCAGCTCGTTGGCGAACACATAGTCGATACCCAGCTTGGCCTGCAATTGCTTGGCGAAGTAAGTGAAACCGCCCGACAGGATCGCGGTCTTGTAGCCCAGGCGCTTGAGTTCGGCGAACAGGGTTTCGGCACCTTCGGTCAGTCGCAGGGAGGCGCCGATGGAGTCCAGCACGCTGACGTCGAGGCCTTTGAGCAGCGCCAGGCGCTCCTTGAAGCTGGCTCGGAAATCCAGCTCACCGGCCATAGCACGCTCGGTAATTTCCGAAACCTGCTCGCCTACACCGGCAGCCTTGGCCAATTCGTCGATGACTTCGGCTTCGATCAGCGTCGAGTCCATGTCGAACACCGCCAGGCGGCGATTGCGGCGGAACAGCGAGTCTTCCTGGAAGGCGATATCGACATTCAGCTCCTGGGCAACGCTCAGGAATTCGGCACGCAGGGCCTGAGGATCTGCCGGCTCACCGCGTACGGAGAACTCAATGCAGCCCTTGCCCTTGTCCGCTGGCGTGTCCAATGGCATGCGACCCGACAGACGGTCAATATGGTCGATATTCAAACCGTACTGAGCCGTGATCGAACTGACACGCTGCAATTGCTCGGCCGTCACCTTGCGAGTCAACAGCGTCACGATGTGGCGTTTTTTGCCCTGGCCGGCCACCCAGCTCTGGTAATCCTCTTCGGACACCGGGGTGAAACGCACCTGCTGATCGAGCTTATACGCCGTAAACAGGATGTCCTTGAGCACGGACGAGGCCTGCTCAGTGCTGGGAATTTCCACCAGGATGCCGAACGACAGCGTGTCGTGAATCACTGCCTGGCCGATGTCGAGAATGTTCACACCACCCTGGGCCAGAACACCGGTAATGGCTGCGGTGAGACCCGGACGGTCCTCACCTGTGATGTTAATCAGGACAATTTCGCGCAAAGCGCACCCCCGAGCTGGAAAAAAACCGCATTCTACCCACTTTCAGTGACCATCGGGCACAGCCAGCGCTTTGCCGGTCTTGGGCCTGTCGCTATACTGCGCGTCAACTTCACGGACTAAAGAGCCGAGCTTAAGTGAACCGGCCCACGCCAGTAAAAACCGATAACTTCTTCCTGCTGATCTTCCGGGCACTGCGCCACCGCCGTGTACCGATCGCATTACGCATCGCCAGCCATAACGTGATCCTGGTCGCCCTGGCCCTGGTCATCTACGCCTGCGTGATGGGTTTGCAGTTCAAGCAGGCCATGCACGAGCAAGCCGACGCTTTGGGCGAGAGCCTGACCACCCAGACCGCCACCTCGGCGACTGAGTTGTTGGTGTCCAACGACATCCTCAGCCTCAACGTGCTGCTCAACAACCTGACCAAGAACCCGCTGGTGGCCCACGCTGCTATCTATAGCGTGGACAACCGGATCATGGCCGAAGCCGGGCAACGTCCGAAAAACGGCCTGCTGGGTGAAGCCGAAGGCCTGTACCAGAGCAATATCACGTTTCAGGACGTGAAGGCCGGCCAACTGCGCATCAGCCTGGACATGCAACAGTTCCAGCAGCCGATGACCATCAGCCTGCAAAGCATGGGTATCTTGAGTGCGATCCTGCTGGCACTGTCCCTGGCCTTGAGCCTGCGCCTGGGCCGGCATATCTCCACGCCACTGATGCAACTGCGCATCTGGCTGCGGGATATCGATGAACACACCCCGGCCACCGACCGCCAGGACGAAATCGGCGACCTCGCCCGCCAACTGCACACCAGCTTCGCGCCGGAGCCCGTAGTGCCCGAGGTTGAACCCGAGCCCGAGTTCGACGACACCGACTACGAAGACGACGAGCCCGAGTTTGAAGTGCGCAACCTGCGGGACCCGAGCTTCGACGAGTCTGCGCCGGTAGCGACCCAAAAGCCGGCGACCCGTCATGTGATCAAGGCAGAAGAAGACGAACTGGACGAAGAAGACCCGTTCGCCGATCTTCGCGATACTTCAGTGCCAACCGCTCCTGCTGTGCAGCCTGCTCCGGTGCGCAGCACCCAGCCCCAGCACAGCGCCGTATTGGCCGTGCAACTGGGCGCACAGGATCAACTGCGTCGCTTGCCGCGGGCACGCCTGACCGAGCTGCTGGAACGTTATCGTGACTGCCTCGACCAGGCGGCCTCGCTGTATCAGAGCGAACTGCACACCCTGAACGACGGCAGCACCTTGATGCTGTTCCACAGCGAAGACAGCGGCGAAGACTACCTGACCAACGCCATCTGCTGCGGTGAACTGCTGCGGGCCCTGGGCCATGCGCTGCAAATCGAAGTGGCCGACAGCGGCATCACCCTGCAACTGCAATTGGGCCTGACGGTGGGCGACGATCTGTATGGCATGAGCCAGATCGATCTGCTCCTGACCGAGATTGCCCAGGATGCGCTGGCCTTGTCGCAACACAGCCGCAACCTGCTGCTGGTGGAACGCAAGATCAGTGACGACGTGCTGATTCGCCAGCGTGCGCGGATCCGCCCGATTGCCAGCCCTGAAGGTGCGTGCTGTGTGGAGCGGTTGATGGAGCCTTACCCGTCGATGCTTGAGCGCCAGCTGGCGCGGATGCATGAGACGCGGGCGAAGAACTAAAGAACAACGCAAATCAATGTGGGAGCGGGCTTGCTCGCGAAAGCGGCCTGTCAGTCAGCCTATGTATCGACTGATCCGCCGCCTTCGCGAGCAAGCCCGCTCCCACATTAGATCTGCGTACCGCTCAAATCCCGCACAAACAAAAGGCCCGCTCATCAGCGGGCCTTTTTGTTGGTCTGTATTCAGGTCAGAACCTGAACACTTCCATATCCGTACGAATCGGCACGGCCATCGGCATCTTCGGCTTCTCCGGTGCCGCAGCCTTGGGCTGCGCCGGGGCTTGTTTGCGTGGCGCTTCTGCCACCGCTGGCTGATTGGCCAATGGCTTGAGGGCCACCGACAGCTGGTCAGCCAAACGTTGCAGCAACACACCCTGGGCCTGGACCTGGGACGCGGTGCTGCCGCTGTGCTCTTCCTGCAAGTGCACGATGCGGTTATCCCGCACCTGGCCACGACGGTCGATCAAGCGCCATTGCGCGTCGAGGATAGCGGGCTGCGACACGCCCGAGTCCAGTCGCGTAATGGTCAGCAGCACCTGTACGTCCGGGGCAAAACCCAACGGCGCCGGCGCCAATACCACACGCTGGCTGTCCAGGTGGCCAGCCACCTGGCGCAACATCAACTGATTGATGTCGGACGAAAGGCTACCGGCCCAGCGGCCATCGGTGGAACCTTGCAGGCTGCCGTCGTTCTGACGTTGCAGCAGGGTTTCACGTTGCAGATAGTCGGCCACTACAACAGGGCCAAGCAATACAGCCATGCCGGCACTTTGTGCAGGCTGAGCCGGACTTCCACTGTCCAGCTGATACAGCGACACCGGTTGGTGTGTGCTGCAACCCGCCAGGCCCAAAAGGCCAGCGAGCAACAAAAATAAAGGAAGGCGCGGAGCAGTCATCATCCCATCCAGGTGGCTGCCACAAGGCGAACCACAATGTAATACTCAAAAATAACCTGTACGCGCTCAGCCACGCCGGCGCTGGAAAGGCCATATCATCCGTGAATATGCGCCATGACTCCAGCGCGAAAGCGTCGATCTACGGGTTAAATCGTAGATCGGGCGCTCTATATCGCCTTAAACGGGCGTTTCCACCAGTAAAGCGTCCACTCGCTGGAAGCCGCGCGGCAGTTTATTGCCACGACGACCCCGCTCACCCTTGTAGTGCTCGAGGTCGTCAGGGCGCAGTGACAACGTGCGCTTGCCGGCCTGCAACACCAGGGTCGAGCCTTCCGGGATCACGGCGATGTCGGTCACGTACTCTTCGCGACTGGCCACCCGCTCCCCGGGAATACCAATGATCTTGTTGCCCTTGCCTTTGCCCAACTGCGGCAAATCGCTGATCTTGAACACCAGCAGGCGCCCTTCGGTCGTCACCGACGCCAGCCAGTTGCCTTCACGGTCTTCCACCGGACGCGGCAGGATCACCTTGGCGTTGTTCGGCAGGCTCAACAACGCCTTGCCCGCCTTGTTCTTGGCCTGCAGGTCTTCACCCTTGACCACGAACCCATAGCCCGCATCGGAAGCGATGACGTACAACGAGTCATCGTCCGGCAGCAGCACGCACTCAAAATTCGCACCCGGCGGCGGTGTCAGGCGCCCGGTCAACGGCTCGCCCTGCCCCCGCGCCGATGGCAAGGTGTGCGCCGGCACCGAGTAACTGCGACCGGTGGAGTCGATAAACACCGCAAACTGGTTGGAACGCCCCGCCGCCGCGGTTTTGAAACCGTCGCCAGCCTTGTAAGACAGGCCGGTGGCGTCAATATCATGCCCTTTGGCTGAGCGAACCCAACCCTTTTCCGACAGAACGACGGTAATTTTCTCGTTGGGCAGCAGCTCGGTTTCGGTCAGGGCCTTGGCTTCGGCGCGCTCGACAATCGGCGAGCGGCGGTCGTCGCCATAGGTTTCGGCGTCCTTGATCAGCTCGGTGCGCACCAGCTTCTTCAGCTTGGCCTCGCTGCCCAGCAGGGCCTGGAGCTTGGCTTGTTCCTTGAGCAGCGCGTCCTGTTCGTCCCGCAGCTTCATCTCTTCCAGTCGCGCCAACTGACGCAGACGGGTGTCGAGGATGTAGTCGGCCTGGATTTCGCTGAGTTCGAAGCGCGCGATCAGCTCGGCCTTCGGGTGCTCGGCGGTACGGATGATATGGATCACTTCATCCAGGTTGAGGTAAGCGATCAGCAAGCCGTCCAACAGGTGCAGGCGGCGTTCGACCTTGTCCAGGCGGAATTGCAGGCGGCGACGCACGGTCTGCACCCGGAATTCCAGCCACTCCACCAGCAAAGCCCGCAGGTTCTTCAACTGCGGCTTGCCGTCCAGGCCGATGATGTTGATGTTGACCCGATAGCTGGACTCCAGCTCGGTGCTGGCGAACAGATGCTGCATCAGCACTTCATGGTCGACCCGGCTGTTGGTCGGGATGATCACGATGCGGCACGGGTTTTCGTGGTCGGACTCGTCACGCAGGTCGGCGACTTGCGGCAGCTTCGACGGCTTGGCCTGCATCAGCGCGGCAATCTGCTCCAGCACCTTGGCGCCGGACACCTGGTGCGGCAGCGCGGTGACGATGATGTCGCCGTCTTCGATGTGGTACACGGCGCGCATGCGCACCGAGCCTTTACCGGTCTGGTAGATTTTCAGCAGGTCGGCGCGAGGCGTGATGATTTCTGCTTCGGTCGGGTAATCCGGGCCCTGGATATGCTCGCAGAGCTGTTCGACCGTAGCCTTCGGCTCATCCAGCAGGCGCACGCAGGCGCTGGCCACTTCCCGCAGGTTGTGGGGCGGTACGTCAGTGGCCATGCCCACGGCGATACCCGTGGTGCCATTGAGCAGGATATTCGGCAAACGTGCCGGCAACACCAGCGGCTCGTCGAGGGTGCCGTCAAAGTTCGGGCCCCAGTTGGCCGTGCCCTGGCCCAGTTCGCTGAGCAGCACTTCCGAATACCGCGACAGACGCGCTTCGGTGTAACGCATGGCGGCGAAGGACTTCGGATCATCCGGCGCCCCCCAGTTACCCTGGCCGTCCACCAGCGTGTAGCGGTAGCTGAACGGCTGGGCCATCAGCACCATGGCTTCGTAGCACGCCGAGTCGCCGTGAGGGTGGAATTTACCGAGCACGTCACCGACGGTACGCGCCGACTTCTTGTGCTTGGAGTCAGCGTCCAGGCCCAACTCACTCATCGCATAGATAATGCGCCGCTGTACGGGCTTCAGGCCGTCGCCGATATGCGGCAAGGCACGGTCCATGATCACGTACATGGAGTAGTTGAGGTAGGCATTTTCGGTGAAGTCAGCCAGCGACCGGCGTTCAACGCCATCTAAGCTGTCTGCAAGGATGTCACTCATGCGGGCCTCATCATTGTTTGGTCTGGCGCAGCAGCAAAGTGCCGCTGCGCTGGGTAAATTCAAGTTGTTTCAATGCACTCATGCCCAGCAATACCTGTTCATCGCCCAAACCCGGTACCACGATGGCGCGCACGTCCCGAAGGACGATATCGCCCAGTTGCAGGCGGCCCAACTCGGTCCGAAAGCCCTGGGTTCGCCCGTTGGCCGTACTCACGCCAACCGGCATGCCGCGTTCAAGCCCGAGACGGTCGGCCAATTCAGCCGGAACCGCCACGTCGGTGGCCCCGGTGTCGAGCATGAACTGCACCGGCTTGCCGTTGATCTGGCCAGTGGCGACAAAATGCCCTTGGCCGTTGCCCAGCAGTTTTACTTCGATATAACCCTCGTGCTGCTCCGAGGTCACCACGGCATTGGGGTTTTCCTGTCGCGCTTCCCACTGCCCAAAAAATCGTGTCGCCAAAAACAGGCCGGCGCCCCACGCGACGAACATCAACACACGCCCGGCGCGCTTGCCGGGTGGTTGCGCACTCATGGCTTGGCGCTCCAGCCACCCGCAGGGGCGGCGAAACGATAGACCACCGGCCGCTTTTCGCCATCGGCGCGGGCACCGAAGTTATTGTCGATGCCGATCCAGGCACCGTCAGCGTCCACCACCAAGGCTTCGGCCAATCCATAGGCCTGGGCATAACGCCGATTCGGCGTCAGCGCTTCATCGGCAAACGACCAGCACAACTCCACCTGGGCCGTGACCGCATCCCGGCGACACACCTGAAACGCATTGCGCTCCAGGGTAAACAGCTTGCCATTGAACAGCGCCAGGTCGGCAAAGTCCTTGGACACCGCCTTGGCGCCCGGGAACTGCGCCGGCTGCATCTCCTGGCCGGCCTCGCTCAGCAATACACAAGGGCCTTCACAATCCCAGAGGGTTTGCGGGCGCTTGATGGAAATCAGCCCGCGCCGCTCGCGTTCGGCCGCAAGCCAGATTTGATTGCCTTCCGGGTTCACCACGATGCCTTCAAACAGCGCGTTGAAGTGCAGCAACATGCCACTGGCCCGAGCTTCGCGAACCATGCCCGGGGCGATCTTCAGCCACTCCGTTTCACCGTGTTCTGAGGAGAAAGGCACCCTGAGAACCGCCGCGTGGGCTTCGCTGACAATGTAACGGTTACCCGCCGCATCGCAGCTGATGCCTTCAAAATCCAGATCACCACCGCGAATCAACGAAGCCGCCTTGGTGCGTGAGCGCAGGCCAAAGGGCAAACCCGACGCCGGCACCGGCGGCACATCAATCCCGTATGTCTCTGCTTTCCAGACGTCACCGGCGGTATCGAGCCGGTAGATCTGGTCGTCATCGCGATCGGAGACTGTCCACAATTCGCTACCGCATAAGGCCAGGCCCGACAGGTTACCGCCGCGCATGCCTTCCACCGGGTGTTCCGACAACAGCTTCAGCTCAGCCACGGGCGCCGCGACCACCGAGGCGGTCGCCAACCCGCTCAACAACAGAATCGCCAGGGCGAAACTGCTGCGCATCAGCCCAGAACCTCGGCCAGGTTGCCCTTGGACTCCAGCCAGTTCTTGCGATCCGGCGCGCGTTTCTTCGCCAGCAACATGTCCATCATTTCCGAGGTGGCGGCGAAATCTTCCAGGGTCAACTGCACCAGGCGCCGAGTGTTCGGGTCCATGGTGGTTTCCCGCAGCTGCGGCGGGTTCATCTCACCCAGGCCCTTGAATCGGGTGACCTGCGGCTTGCCGCGTTTCTTCTCGGCCACCAGGCGGTCGAGAATGCCATCGCGCTCGGCTTCGTCCAGGGCGTAGAAAATCTCTTTGCCCAGGTCGATGCGGTACAGCGGCGGCATGGCGACATAGACGTGACCGGCATCCACCAATGGGCGGAAGTGCTGGACGAACAGTGCACAGAGCAAGGTCGCAATGTGCAAGCCGTCGGAGTCGGCGTCGGCGAGGATGCAGATCTTGCCGTAGCGCAGCTGACTCATGTCCGCCGCGCCCGGGTCAACACCGATGGCCACGGCGATGTTGTGCACTTCCTGGCTGGCCAGTACTTCGCTGCCATCGACTTCCCAGGTGTTTAGGATCTTGCCGCGCAGGGGCAGGATCGCCTGGAATTCCTTGTCCCGCGCTTGCTTGGCGGAACCGCCGGCAGAATCACCTTCCACCAGGAACAGCTCGGAGCGCATCGGGTCTTGCCCGGCGCAGTCCGCCAGCTTGCCAGGCAGCGCCGGCCCCTGGGTAATGCGCTTGCGTTCGACTTTCTTGCTGGCCTTCAGGCGACGGCCGGCGTTGTTGATCGCCAGCTCCGCCAGGGCCAGGCCCAATTCAGGGTGTTCGTTGAGCCACAGGCTGAAGGCATCCTTGACCACCCCGGAGACAAACGCCGCTGCCTCACGGGACGACAGGCGCTCCTTGGTCTGGCCGGAGAATTGCGGCTCCTGCATTTTCATCGACAGGACGAACGCGATCCGCTCCCAGACGTCTTCCGGCGCCAGCTTCACGCCGCGCGGCAGCAGGCTGCGGTATTCGCAGAATTCGCGCATGGCATCCAGCAAGCCCTGGCGCAAACCGTTGACGTGGGTACCGCCCTGGGCTGTCGGGATCAGGTTGACGTAGCTTTCCTGGACGCTGTCGCCACCTTCCGGCAGCCACAACAAGGCCCAGTCCACGGCTTCTTTATTACCCGCCAGGCTGCCGCAGAACGGCTCGTTCGGCAGGCGCTCGAATTCGCTGACAGAGTCTTCCAGGTAGGAACGCAGGCCGTCTTCGTAATGCCACTCGACCTTTTCGCCGGTGCCTTTGTCTTCAAAGCTGACCAGCAGGCCCGGGCACAGCACAGCCTTGGCCTTGAGCACATGCTTGAGGCGGCTGATGGAGAATTTGGGTGAATCGAAGTATTTCGGGTCCGGCGCGAAGTACACGCTGGTGCCGGTATTGCGCTTGCCGACGGTGCCGATCACTTCCAGGTCGGTGGCCTTGTAGCCATCGGCGAAAGTCATCTGATACTCGTTGCCGTCGCGCTTGACCTTGACCCGTACGTGGTTCGACAGGGCGTTGACCACGGAAATACCCACACCGTGCAAGCCACCGGAGAACTGGTAGTTCTTGTTGGAGAACTTGCCGCCGGCGTGCAGCTTGGTGAGGATCAGCTCGACGCCCGACACACCCTCTTCCGGGTGAATGTCCACCGGCATGCCACGACCGTCGTCGGACACTTCCAGGGAATGGTCGGCGTGAAGGATGACTTGTACCGACTTGGCGTGCCCGGCCAAGGCTTCGTCGACGCTGTTGTCGATGACTTCCTGGGCAAGGTGGTTCGGCCGACTGGTGTCGGTGTACATGCCGGGGCGTTTGCGCACCGGGTCGAGGCCCGAGAGGACTTCGATGGCGTCGGCGTTATAAGAGCTAGCGCTGGGAGTGGCCATGGGGTCTCGTCGTGAGTCGTTCGATTAAAAAGTAACCTGCGGTTTCACAATGCGGTGAAATCGAAGGATTGGTACTGATCGGAGCCTATGCCGGCAAAACTCAACAGCGCCGGTAACTGTTGGGCGAAGCCCTGGTAACCGTGATCGCCACCGGCCTGGATGCGCAAGGCACAGGCCCGGTAATACTGCTGGGCGAGGCGATAATCCAGTGTTTCATCGCCGGTCTGCAACCACACCTGATAACGCTGGGCGTCCTGGGGCGCCGGCACTTCCAGCTCGGCCAGGGCCGCGACGTGGTCGTGGGTCAGCTCCCAGGTCTCATCGGTGTAGAGGTTCTTCTGGGTGCCCAGGTAACCGTCGAACATCCGATGAGGGCTGACTGCCGGGTTGACCAGCAAGGCGTTGAGGCCATGGCGTTCGGCAAGATGGGTTGCATAGTAGCCGCCGAGTGAGCTGCCTACCAGCAGTGGCCTTCCGAGGTCACGGATAGCCGCCTCCAACTGGGGGATCGCCTGGCGGGGGTGGTGATGCAGGGCCGGCACGCGCAGTTGGTCGGCCAGACCGAGGCTGTCCATCACGGTGATCAACTGGCTCGCCTTGTTGGAGGCTGGTGCGCTGTTGAAACCGTGGATATACAAGATCGATGCGGACATTCCGGGTCCTCTGTGGGTCTGCCAAAGAGGCGCAGTTTACAGGGAAATCTCAGTAGCCGTTGCTACCGTAATCCACCTGAAACGCGAAGCCCTGCACCCGCTCCACACCGGTTTCCAACCGCCCGTCGGCATGCAACCGCAGCCAGCGATACCCGGGTGCCTGCTCACTCACGCTGAAATCCTCACTCCCGGGAGCGAACTGAATGCAGGTAGAAGGCGAAGCCAACAAACGCACCCCATTGCGCTCCCGGTCAATTTCCTGATGCACATGCCCCCAAAGCACCGCCCGCACCTGCGGAAACCGATCCAGCACCGCAAACAACGCCTCAGGATTGCGCAAACCGATGGGCTCCATCCAAGCGCACCCAATCGACACCGGATGATGGTGAAAACACACCAAATGATGCCGAGCCGGCGCCTCACTCAACGACTGCGCCAGCAATTGCAGCTGCTGATCCTGCAAATACCCCGGCACCGAACCCGGCACCGCCGAGTCCAGCAGGGTAATGCGCCAGTTGCCCACATCCACCACCGGTTCCAGCAACGCACTGTTGATCGCCGCTTGCAGCATCACCTGCGGCTCATCGTGATTCCCCGGGATCCAGCGCGCCGGCGCCTGAATCTGCCGCGTCATGTCACGAAACGCCTGATACGACTCCAGCGTACCGTCCTGGGACAAATCCCCGGTGGCCAGCACCAGATCAATCTGCGGCTGCTGCACCAACACCGTGTCGATCACCCGTTGCAGGCTCTCGCGGGTATTCATGCCCAGCAGGCCGCCGTCCGCCTCGGCAAACAGGTGACTGTCGGACAACTGCACCAGCAACGCCGAAGCGTCAGGGTTCATGGCGGATACGCTCGGCAAGGCGTTCTCCCAGGGCGTGATCACAGGAATGGACATTTGAGGCGATTATGCTGGGGCAGGACACAAAGAGGAAACCCGTGAAGCGGACGCAGTTCACATCTATCGAACGACTTCGAACTCGTGGCCCAGGGCCAGGCAGTGACTCAACCATTCACCGAGGAACACATTGAGCTGTGCTTTCTCATCGGGTTGGTGCATGAACACGTTGGGGTAAGGATAGATGCTGCGAAAGCGTCGTGCATGCTCGGCGCTGATCACTTCGGCCATGCGTGCGTCGTGGTACACCTGCACTTCCAGCTGCGGCACCGGCAGCCACGGCAGGCTGTGCTCCTGACGCACCCGCAAAGTGGTGGTGTACGGGCAGTTCACGATCACTTCCAGGGTCAGCACGCCGAGCATCTGGTCGCCGTGGGTCACGGCAATGCGCCGCGCCTCGGGGGTGTGGCGCATGTCTGGCAGCAGCCGCATCAGCCGTGCATAGTTGGCCTCGCAGGCTGCTTGCAGCCCGATCAGGTCAACCCGATATCGCTCCCGAGCCTTTACTGCCATAACCCCCTCACTTCCGCGCGATTAAGCGCAAGCCATTGCAGGGCAATAATGCTCGCTGCGTTGGAAATTTTACCGTCACGTACCGCCTGCAGGGCGTCTTCAAAGGCCCAGACGGTGACGCGGATATCTTCGGCTTCCTCTTCCAGTCCATGGACGCCACCGGCCCCGGCGCTTTCGCAACGGCCCAGGAACAAGTGGACAAATTCGGTGCTGCCACCCGGCGACGGAAAGTACTTGGTGATCGGCCAGAGTGCGGAGAATGTAAGGCCAGCTTCCTCCTCGGCTTCGCGGTGTGCAACCTCCTCCGGTTGCTCATCCTTGTCGATCAGGCCGGCGACCATTTCGATCAGCCACGGGTTGTCGGTACGCCCCATGGCGCCGACGCGAAACTGCTCGATCAGCACCACTTCATCGCGCTGCGGGTCATAGGGCAGTACACACACGGCGTCATGACGCACAAAGACTTCGCGATTGAGCTCACGGCTCATGCCGCCATCAAACTTCTCGTGCCGCAGCTTCAGCCGATCCAGTTTGTAGAAGCCCTTGTAGGCATTGTCGCGCTGAACAATCTCGACCTTGCTCGGCGTCGATTTCGCTGTGTCCGTCATATCAACCCTCGTTTATTGCCTTGCGGTATCGAGGCGGCCTCGACATCGCGCCATCCTAACGCGCTCGTGCCCCTTGATGCAGCCCCTTTCCGGTTGCCGGGATAGACGGCGGGCGTCAAACTCACTCTAATCAGCTTAGTGGCGAACTGACTGCCTTGTCGGGAGTCGAAGCTCCACATTTTCACCTTTCCTCGATTTATGAAGGACACACATGTCGCTTTTAAAAATCGCCTCCGTGGCCTGTATCGCCTTGACCCTGGGTGCTTGCCAGAGCCTGTTCCAGCCGAGCTACCTGAAGCCCCTGGACACCACCGCCGACGCCTCCGAGCAGATCAAACCCGGCTGCAGCAGTCCGGATTGCCCGCTGGTAAACATCGACACCGTGCACTTCCCGTCCGAGCCGCAGTTGGACCAGATCATCGAACAGCGCCTGCTGCAGATGGCCCGCACTTCACCTGGCCAGGCCATGCCCGCCACCCTGAACGCCTACCGCGACAAGTTCTTGCGTGAGTCCCCGGACCGCAACAGCATGTACTTGCAGGCCAAGGTACGTGAGCAGCATGACGGACTGGTGATCATCGAAGTGTCCAGCTACCTGGACACCGGCACCGCCCACGGCGAGCCGGGCCGCGGCTTCATCAACTATTCACGCCTGCTGCACAAAGAGCTGAGCCTGACCGACATGCTGTTGCCGGGCCAGGAAGATGCATTCTGGAAGACCGCGAAAGTGGCCCACAACAACTGGCTGATCAACTCGCAGATGGACCGTGACCCGGAGTTCGTGAAGAACTGGCCGTTCCAGAAAACCCCGAATGTGGCGCTGACCAGCAATGGCGTGGTGCTCAAGTACAACGTGACCACCATCGCGCCGTACGCATTGGGGCTGATCGAAATGACCATCCCCTATGCGCGCCTCACCGGCGTGATCAAGCCTGAGCTGGTACCCGCACGCCACTGAAGGCCCGGCCCAGGATAAAGTGCAACAGCCCTGCCAGCACCAGCGCCGGCAGGGTCGCGCCGACATCCGGGTACAGATTCGCCAACAGGTGATAGGTGCTGATCCCTCCAAGCCACGCCAGCAGTGCCGGCCAGCGCAGGTTGGCGGCAACACCATGGCCACGACGGCGCAGGATGAAGTGATCCACCAGCACCACGCCGAACAGCGGCGCGAACACCGAGCCGATCAGCAGCAGGAAGTTCTGGTACTGCGCCAACGGTGCAAAGCAGGCGATCAGCGTGCAGATAACGCCAATGGCCAATGCCAGGTGCTCGACTTTCAAGCGCAACAGAATCCCGCTGGACACCGCCGCCGAGTGAATATCGGCGAACGCGTTTTCTGATTCATCCAACAGGATCAGCAGCAGCGGAATCCCCAGGCCGGCTCCGGCCAATGCCAGCAGCAACGCATTCACTTCACCGCTCGGCGCAAACGCCAGGGTGTAGGCCACGCCAAGGCTCATCAGCCAGAAGTTGCCGATGAAGAAACCCAGTGCCGTGCCGCCGAACACGTTTTTCGCGCGTTTGCCGAAACGTGAGTAGTCGGCAATCAGTGGCAGCCAGGACAGCGGCATGGCAATCGCGATATCGAAGCCAACGGCAAACGGCATCGAACCGTCACCAGCCTGGGCCCAGAGAGTGGCCAGGTCGGCCTTGGCAAACAGGTTCCAGGTCAGCCACAGGCAGGCGGCCAGCAGCAGCCAGATGCCCCACTTGCGCAGGATCTGCCGCACGAAGGTCAGCGGACCGCTGACGGCAAGCAAGGTCGCGAGGGCGCCGAATACCAGGGTCCAGAACAATGGGCTGGTCAGCAGGCTGCCTTCGCTGAACGCGCGGGCGCCCAACAGGCTGGCGGCGTCGCGCATCACGATGATTTCGAATGAGCCCCAGCCGATCAGCTGCAGCAGGTTCAGCAGCGCCGGCAGGCTTGCGCCCTTGGTGCCGAGGCTGAGTTTCAGGGCGGCCATGGATGACAGGCCGGTATCGCTGCCGATCACGCCGACGGCGGCCAGCAACAGCACGCCGACCAACGTGCCGAGGAAAATTGCCAGTAAGGAACCGGAGAGGCCCAGGCCCGGCGCCAACAGTGCACCGGTTTGCAGGACCATCAGGCCGATGCCCAGGGAGAACCACAGGGAAAAGAGATCGCGGGCGCCGAAGACGCGTTTGTCCAAGGGCACTGCGATGTCTGGGGAATAGGTGCTGGGTTGAATGCTCAAGGGTGTTATCTCAGAGGGACACTATTATTTGAATCAGCAAAGTCCCCTGTGGCGAGGGAGCTTGCTCCCGCTGGGCGGCGAAGCCGCCCCAAAACCTGCAACCGATGAGTGTCAGTCAAGACACCGATCCAGATTCCGGGAGCGCTGCGCACTCCAGCGGGAGCAAGCTCCCTCGCCACAGGTTCTGATTCAGACCTTTTTGTACAGCTGACTACCTTCCTGCTTGAACCGCTCCGCCTGCTCCGCCAGTCCCTTGGCCACGTCCACATCCACCGCTTCAATGCGCTGGTTGGCCGCGTACTCACGCACTTCCTGGGTGATCTTCATCGAGCAGAATTTCGGCCCGCACATCGAGCAGAAATGCGCGACCTTGGCCGAGTCCTTCGGCAAGGTTTCATCGTGGTAAGAACGCGCCGTGTCCGGGTCCAGGCCCAGGTTGAACTGGTCCTCCCAACGGAATTCAAAGCGCGCCTTGCTCAACGCGTTGTCACGAATCTGCGCCCCCGGATGCCCCTTGGCCAAGTCCGCCGCATGGGCCGCGATCTTGTAGGTGATGATCCCGGTCTTCACATCGTCCTTGTTCGGCAGGCCCAAATGCTCCTTCGGCGTGACGTAGCAGAGCATCGCGCAACCGAACCAGCCGATCATCGCCGCCCCGATGCCCGAGGTGATGTGGTCATAACCCGGGGCGATGTCGGTGGTCAGCGGACCGAGGGTGTAGAACGGCGCTTCGTCGCAGCACTCCAGCTGCTTGTCCATGTTCTCCTTGATCAACTGCATCGGCACGTGGCCCGGGCCTTCGATCATGGTTTGCACGTCGTGCTTCCAGGCAATCTTGGTCAACTCGCCGAGGGTTTCCAGCTCGCCGAATTGCGCGGCGTCGTTGGCGTCGGCAATCGAGCCCGGGCGCAGGCCGTCTCCCAGGGAGAAGCTGACGTCGTAGGCCTTCATGATTTCGCAGATTTCGTCGAAATGGGTGTAGGTGAAGTTCTCTTTGTGGTGCGCCAGGCACCACTTGGCCATGATCGAACCACCACGGGACACGATGCCGGTGACGCGCTTGGCGGTCAGCGGTACATAGCGCAGCAATACGCCGGCGTGGATGGTGAAGTAGTCGACGCCCTGCTCGGCCTGTTCGATCAGGGTGTCGCGGAACAGCTCCCAGGTCAGGTCTTCAGCGGCGCCGCCGACTTTTTCCAGGGCCTGGTAGATCGGCACGGTACCGATCGGCACCGGCGAGTTGCGGATGATCCACTCGCGGGTTTCATGGATGTGCTTGCCGGTGGACAGGTCCATCACCGTGTCCGAACCCCAGCGAATGCCCCACGTCAGTTTCGCCACCTCTTCTTCGATGGACGAACCCAGGGCGCTGTTGCCGATGTTGCCGTTGATCTTCACCAGGAAGTTACGGCCGATGATCATCGGTTCCAGTTCGGTGTGGTTGATGTTGGCCGGGATGATCGCGCGGCCACGGGCGATTTCTTCGCGGACAAATTCCGGGGTGATGATTTTCGGCACGCTGGCGCCGAAGCTGTGGCCGGCGTGTTGCTGGTCCAGCAGGCCGGCGGCGCGGGCCTCTTCCAGCTTCATGTTTTCGCGGATGGCGACGTATTCCATCTCGGCGGTGATGATGCCTTTGCGGGCGTAGTGCATCTGGGTGACGTTGGCCCCGGCCTTGGCACGGCGCGGGTTTTTCACGTGGGCAAAACGCAGCGCGGTCAGCTCGGCATCGCTCAGGCGCTGTTGGCCGAAGTGCGAGCTCAAGCCCGACAGGCGCTCAGTGTCGCCGCGGGATTCGATCCACGGCGAGCGCACATCGCCCAGGCCTTTGCGCACGTCGATGATCACGTTCGGGTCGGTGTAGGGGCCTGAGGTGTCGTAGACCACTACGGGCGCATTGATTTCGCCGCCGAAGTCGGTGGGGGTCACGTCGAGACTGACTTCGCGCATCGGCACGCGGATATCCGGACGGGTGCCCTGAACGTAGATTTTTTGCGAGCGGGTAAACGGCTGCACGGAACCGGAGTCGACCTTGGCCGATTCACTCAAGTGCACGGTGTTTTTTGATTTTTGGCTTTTTAATTCGATGCTCATCACGGGCTCTCCAACTATCCAGGCGGTGGATTTTTGTCGGAGTGAACCTGTGACGGATGGACGCACTGTGACAGTGCTGTGCTTGGCGCACGGGCTGTTCGATTGTCGAACAACATCCCGGACGAAGCACAAGAGGACTCGCCGGGTGACGAGAAATCTTGTTCCCTACGCAGGCGCTAACCTGATCAGGTTCAACGGGATCCGGTATTTACCGATCTCAGCCTTCCAACAAGGCACCCCGACAAGAACGCGGCCAGTCTAGACCATGGAGCAGGCAAATTGCCAACGGCGGTGCATTCATCGTGATGAATGGCGTAATTACAGGATTGTTGTGCCGTGATAGCGCCACTACACTCGGTGACTGCCTGAGGTCTTGACGCCAGGAATGGGCCGCCTTAGCCTTGGGCACCAAATTATCGCCGTAATATTTAATCTAGGGATCGCCTCATGCTGCGCAAACTTTCACTGGCTCTCGCCGTGTCTTGTGCGACCAACGGACTGGTCTGGGCAGCTGAAGCGCCCCTGACGACCAAAACCGACCTGGTCAGCGTCTACCAGGAAGCGGTGGACAACAACGCCGACCTGGCCGCCGCCCGCGCCCAATACGGCGCGCAGAAAGAAGTGGTGCCCCAGGCCCGCGCCGGGTTGCTGCCGAACCTGTCGGCCGGTGCCGACATCAACAATGTGCGCACCCAGCTGGACCAGCCCGCCGCCACGGTCAACCGCGACGCCCATTCCTGGCGCGCGACCTTGAGCCAGCCGCTGTTCCGCGCTGATCGCTGGTTCCAGCTGCAAGCCGCTGAAGCCGTCAACGAGCAGGCCGCGCTGCAACTCTCGGCCACCGAACAGAACCTGATCCTGCAAAGCGCCGAAAACTACTTCGCCGTGCTGCGGGCCCAGGACAACCTGGCGTCCACCAAGGCCGAAGAAGCCGCGTTCAAGCGCCAACTGGACCAGTCCAACGAACGCTTTGACGTCGGCCTGTCGGACAAGACCGACGTGCTGCAATCCCAGGCCAGCTACGACACCGCACGGGCCAATCGCATCCTGGCCCAGCGCCAGGTGGACGACGCCTTCGAAGCGCTGATCACCCTGACCAACCGCCAGTACAACTCGATCCAGGGCATCGTCCACACGCTGCCGGTGCTGCCACCGGCGCCGAACGACGCCAAGGCCTGGGTCGAAACCGCCGGCCGCCAGAACCTGAACCTGCTGGCCAGCAACTATGCCGTCACCGCCGCCGAAGAAACCCTCAAGCAACGCAAGGCCGGCCACGCGCCGACGCTGGATGCCGTGGCGCAATATGAAAAAGGTGACAACGACGCCCTGGGCTTCAGCAACCCGAGCGCCTTTGGCCAGCCGTATCACGGTGACGTGTCGCAACGCACCGTAGGCTTGCAGTTGAGCATCCCGCTATACAGCGGCGGCCTGACCAGCTCGCAAGTGCGCGAATCCTATTCCCGCCTGGGGCAGACCGAGCAGCAGCGCGAAGGCCTGCGTCGCCAGGTGGTGGAAAACACCCGCAACCTGCACCGCGCGGTGAACACCGATGTGGAGCAGGTACAGGCGCGCCGCCAGTCGATCATCTCCAACCAGAGCGCGGTGGAAGCCACGGAAATCGGTTACCAGGTGGGCACGCGCAATATCGTCGATGTGCTGGACGCCCAGCGCCAGCTGTACACCTCGGTGCGCAACTACAACAACAGCCGCTACGACTACATCCTCGACAACCTGCGCTTGAAGCAGGCGGCGGGCACGTTGAACCCGGGGGATTTGCAGGATCTGGCGCGGTACCTGAAGGCCGACTACAACCCGGACAAGGACTTCCTGCCGCCGGACCTGGCCAAGGCCGCCGCGGCGCAGCTGAAGGCTAACCCGGGTTACTAAGACTGCCAAATAACCCAATGTGGGAGCGGGCTTGCTCGCGAAGGCGGTGTATCAGTCGACTTATTCGCTGACTGACACTGCGCATTCGCGAGCAAGCCCGCTCCCACATTTGATTTGTGTTGTCAGTGGTTAAGCAGTCTGCCCAATCCGTCCAGCAAACGCTTCAACGCCCCCTGATTGGCGCGCATCACCGCCAGCCCCGCCTGCCCCATCTTCTGCGCATCCTGCGGCAGCTCGAACAAACGCTGCACCGCCACCGCCAAACCCTCGGCATCGTCCACTTCCTGCAACGCGCCGGCGTCGCGCATCATTGCGCTGATTTCCAGGAAGTTGAACACGTGGGGCCCGCAGATCACCGGCTTGGCCAAGGCCGCCGGCTCCAACGGGTTATGCCCGCCCGTGGCAACCAGGCTGCCGCCGACAAAAGCGCTGTCGGCAAGGGCATACAGAAACAGCAACTCGCCCATGGTGTCGCCCAGCAACACCGAGGTTTGCGCCGTCACCGCCTCGCCGCTGGAGCGACGCACCGTGGCGAAACCCTGTTGCTGGCACAGCTCGAACATCGGGTTGAAGCGCTCCTGATGGCGCGGCACCAGGATCAGCAACGCATTGGGATAACTGGCAAGCAACTGGCGATGGGCGGCGAGCACCACTTCGTCTTCGCCTTCGTGGGTGCTGGCGGCGATCCATACCGGGCGCTCGCTGGCGTGCCACTGTTCACGCAACGCGGCGGCGCGCGCCAGCAGTTGCGGGTCGATGGTCAGGTCGAACTTGATCGAGCCGGTGACTTCGACAGTCTCGGGCCGTGCACCCAGGCTGCGAAAACGCTCGGCCTCGGTTTCGGTCTGGACGGCGAACAGGCTCATTTCCGCCAGCATCGGCGCGGTCAGCCTGGCGAAACGCCCGTAGCCCTTGGCCGAGCGAGCCGACAGCCGCGCGTTGGCCAATGCCACGGGAATCCCGCGTTTGGCGCACTGGTGAATATGGTTGGGCCACAGTTCGGTCTCCATGATCACCGCCAGTTTCGGCTGCACGCGATCAAGAAAACGCTTGGCCGCACAGGGCAAATCGTACGGCAGGTAGCAGTGCTGGATGCGCGGCTCGTTGGCGAACAACGCCTGGATGCGCTCGGAACCGGTAGGCGTCATGCAGGTGACGGTGATCGGCAGCTGTGGATAACGTTCCAGCAGCCCGCGAATCATCGGCGCAGCGGCGATGCTTTCGCCCACCGACACCGCATGCACCCAGATCCCGCCGGGTTGCATCACCGGCAAGCCCCAGGAGAAGCGTTCTCCCACGCGCTTCGCGTAAGCAGGCGCTTTGCGGGCTCGCAGCCACAGACGTAAAGCTACCAACGGCAGCGCCAGGTAAAACAGACAGCTGTAGAGAGTTCTATTCATGGCGGCGGAGTTTATCGGCTTTTTCAGTCGATCGCCTGCAAGCACTCGGCAAAACGTTCGGCGAGGAAACGCGCGGCCGGGCCGAGGGGCTCGTCGCGGCGCCAGACCAGCTCCACCACCAGCGCCGGCGGGGTCCATTCGCTGTTCAGTTCGACCATCTGGTTCTGATAGGCCGGATACTGCACCACATGCCGCGGCAACCAGGCCCAACCCAGGCCGCGCGCCAGCCATTCGGCCAGCACGTAGAAACTGTCAGCCCGCCACACTTGCGGGCTGGCGGCCTCGCTGCCGGGATACACACTGGTCTGGGTCGCCATCAGCAATTGGCGAAACTGCGCCAGGCGCTGGCAATCCACGAACTGTTCCTTGGCCATGGGATGCCCGATACCGCACACGGTCACCATCTCCACACTGCCCAGCACGCGGCGCTCCAACGCTTCGGGAATCTGATCGTGATAGAACAGCAGGCCCAGATCCGCCTTGCGCTCCACCAGCTTGCGCGCGACATCGCCTTGGGCGGCGCTGGACAACTGCACTTCCAGGCTGGGAAATTTTCCCGCCAGCGCTTCGAGGCTATCGAGCACCGGCTGATAGAGCATGGCTTCATCCTGGGCCAGGCGCAGGCGCGCCTCCTCACCGCGCATCAATGACAAGGCACGGCCATTCAGGCGCTCGCACTGGCGCAAGACTTCCCGCGCCTCCTCGAGCAGTGCCGTGCCCGCCTCGGTCAAACGGGGCTGGCGGCCGCTGCTGCGGTCAAACAGGGATACGCCCAGGTCCGCCTCCAACAGGGCAATCCCATTGCTGACCGCCGATTGCGCCCGACGCTGGTCCCGCGCCACCGCCGAAAATGAACGCTGCTCGGCGACGCTGACAAACAGGCGCATTTGCTCAAGACTCCACTGCACGCTCATGGCTCAACCCATCTTCAATTCGGATAGGTAATGACTTTACCGCATCTGACAAGTCTCTAAAATGCCAACCTTATCAAGCGACCCTGTACCGAGGATTTACCCCATGAACGCCGCCTACTATTACCTGGCCATTGCCATCTGCTCGGAAGTGATCGCCACCGTTTCCATGAAAGCGATCAAGGGTTTCAGCACGCCAATCCCGTTGTTGCTGGTGATCGTCGGCTACGGCGTGGCCTTCTGGATGCTCACGCTGGTGGTGCGCACCGTGCCGGTGGGTGTCGCGTATGCAGTGTGGGCCGGGATGGGCATCGTGATGGTCAGCATCGCCGCGCTGTTTATCTACGGGCAGAAACTGGATATCCCGGCGATGCTGGGCATGGGCCTGATTGTGCTGGGCGTGGTGGTGATTCAGTTGTTCTCGAAAACGGCCGGGCACTGAGCGTTCACGTGAGATTCAATTGAGGCCGAAACTCGCAGCCTCGTTCCACTCGACAGCTCCTGCGGTGCGTCTGTCATCAGGGAGCGTTGGGGCGAAGATTCACTTCATGAGCCTGTATACTGCGCAGCCTGTCTTGAACACTGAGGTCGCTGCATGCCATCCGTTATTTCCACCGACGTTCTGATTGTCGGCGCCGGGGTTGCCGGCCTCTGGCTCAATGCGCGCCTGCGCCGCCAGGGCTTTTCCACGGTATTGGTGGAAAGCGCCACCCTCGGTGGCGGGCAAAGCGTGAAGTCCCAGGGGATCATCCACGGCGGCGCCAAATATGCACTGCACGGCGCCCTGACCGGTGCCTCCGAAGCCATCGCCGACATGCCCCGCCGCTGGCGCGAAGCCCTGGCGGGCAACGGTGAACTGGATCTCTCCGGTGTGCGCCTGCTGTCCGAAGCCCACTATTTGTGGTCGCCGGGCACCATCGCCGGCAACCTCACCAGTTTCTTCGCGAGCAAGGCCGTGCGTGGCCGCGTGGATCAAGTGAAGGGCGATGACCTGCCACCGGCCCTGCAAGATCGCCGCTTCAAGGGCAAGGTCTATCGCCTGGCCGAACTGGTGATCGACGTCCCAAGCCTTATCGAACGCCTGGCCCAACTGGCCGGCGACGGTTTGCTCGCGGGTAAACAGATCGAACCCTTGCTGGAACAAGGCACACTGGTCGGCCTGAAGGTCGATGGCCGTGAGATCCGCGCCCAGCGTATCGTCGTCAGCGCCGGCGGCGGCACCGCTGACCTGCTCGGCGCCCTGGGCCTGAGCCAGCCCGCCATGCAACGCCGACCTCTGCACATGATCATCGCCAAGGGCCCCGGCCTGAAGCCGCTGTACGCCCACTGCCTGGGGGGCGGCACCAAGCCGCGCATCACCGTGACCACGCATCCCGCCGCCGACGGCAATTGGGTGTGGTACCTGGGCGGCGATATCGCCGAAGCCGAAGGTGTGGCCCGTACCCCGGAGCAACAGATCGCCACCGCCCAAAAAGAGCTGGGGCAGTTGCTGCCCTGGATCGACATGAGCCAGACCCAATGGGCCACCTTGCGCGTCGACCGCGCCGAACCATTGCAATCAGGCCTGACCCGCCCGGACAACGCGTTCCTCGCCGAACAGGATCGCCTGTTGGTGGGCTGGCCGACCAAGCTGGCATTGGCACCGGATTTCGCCGATCGAGTGATCAACGCACTGGAACGTGACGGCATCAAGCCCGGAACTACCGAAAAACTGCCCGAGCTGCCGAAACCCGCCATCGCCCAACCTGCCTGGGAGCAACTGCTGCCATGACCCTGCCGACTCTGCACGACCTCCACCGCCCACTGGGCAGCACCGGCCTGCTGGTCTCGCCGCTGGGCCTGGGCACCGTCAAGCTGGGCCGCGACCAAGGGGTGAAATACCCCAGTGGCTTCCAGATTCCCGATGACGATGCGGCGCGGATGCTGTTACGCCAGGCCCGGCAATTGGGCATCAACCTGATCGACACTGCGCCCGCCTATGGCCGCAGCGAAGAACGCCTGGGCCCGCTGTTGCGCGGCCAGCGCCAGGAATGGGTAATTGTCAGCAAGGTGGGCGAAGAATTTGCCGAAGGCGTATCCCATCACGACTTCAGCGCAGCCCACACCCGGCTTTCGGTGGAGCGCAGCCTGAAACGACTGGAAACGGATTTTATCGACCTGGTGCTGGTGCACTCCGACGGCAACGACCTGCATATCCTCAATGATTGCGAGGTTTACCAGACCCTGGAAGACCTCAAGCGCGAGGGCAAGATCCGTGGTTTCGGCTTCTCCGGCAAAACCGTCGAGGGCGGTGTAAAGGCTCTGGAACAAGGTGATTGCGCCATGGTCACCTACAATTTGAACGAACAGGCCGAGAAAGCCGTCATTGATTATGCCGCCGCACACGGCAAGGGCATCCTGGTGAAAAAGGCACTAGCCAGTGGCCATGTCTGCCTGGAATCCGGAGTGGATCCAATTCACGCCAGTTTCATGCTGTTGTTTGCGCAAACTGGCGTTGCCAGTGCTATTGTCGGGACCATTAATCCGCTGCACCTCGCCCACAACGTGGCGACCGCTGCCAAGGTCATTCGCCAACTCTGATGCCGCCGACGCGGCCGACCCCGACGCAAGAAGGAGCCGACATGCCGCGAACGCTCATAAGAAAGAACCCCAGCAACTTCAAGACACTGCCGCTGCACGTCGAAGCAACCCCCGAAGGCTTGAGCTACCAGAGCGTCGGCATGCCGCTCAACTTCGCCCAGACCCTGCAACGGCGCAAGCCGGTGGAGGTGAAAGACACCGAGCGTTTCGTGCTGGAGCTGGCCAACCTTGGGGTCTCGGTGCGCCTGACGCTGCACTGGCAGAACCGCGATTACTGGGTGCTGGTGCGCCAGCGCCGACAAGACCGTGGCGACGTCGTGCTCAAGCTGATCTCCGGCTATGTGCCGGCCCACGAACTGAACCTGCCACTGCACACCGCCATCCAGGAAATCGCCGAGGAATGCCTGCTGGAAACCCCGGAAGGCTGGCTGGGCGGTCGTTTCAATGACACCTGGCTGCCGGCGCCCTACTCGTCGGCCCTGCACTACCGCGAAGCGTTGCCGTTCCGTCTCTCACCGCTGTCCGGGGCCGCGCGCCCGGTGCGCTGCGCCACCATGCAATTGATTGAACGACCACGCGCCTACGTGCACCTGCCCACGGCTTCGTTGCAGTTGATTTATGACTTGCGCCTGGAAGTGCCCAAGGAGGCGAAGTCCCTGAGCCTGTTTCATGTGGACGAGCGCCTGGAGGGCGACCAATTGGTGGCCCGCCTGGACCGCCAGCGCCCGGACCTGTACCTGATGCCGCTGAAGGACGGGCAGCCGTGTGCGGAGCTGTATACCTTGAAGAAGGATCAGCTGTATCCGGCGAGTACGCGAGGGTTGTATCTGGCTGAAAGCTTTGCCCAGCAGGAAGGCTGGATCGTGCGGGATGAGCGGATCCGCTGGAAGGACTGGCTGCGCCAGCAAGGGCTGAATGCGCCGGAGAAAGAATCGAAATTGAAGCGTTTGACGGGTAAGGCGCGGCAGATCTTGCGCAAGATCGTGCCGAAGAAAAAAGCCAACCGGTAACCGGACGTCAGGTCGCGGCAGTCAAATGTGGGAGCGGGCTTGCTCGCGAAGGCGGTGTATCAGTCACTGCATCTGCCAGCTGACCCACCGCTTTCGCGAGCAAGCCCGCTCCCACACGAACCCGCTCCCACCATCAGTTATTGCGGATCTTCTCGACAATCGCCGTGGTCGAGCTGTTTTCCACCAACCCCAGCACTTTGACCTTGCCACCGTAGGCACTGACGATATCGGCACCCACCACCTGGTCGACGGAATAATCACCGCCCTTGACCAGCACGTCCGGCTTGACCTGGGCCAGCAGGTTTTCCGGGGTCGCCTCGGCAAAGCTGATCACCCAGTCCACCGCACCCAAACCTGCCAGCACCGCCATGCGACGGTCGACACTGTTGATCGGCCGGCCTGGCCCCTTGAGGCGGCTGACCGACGCATCATCGTTGACTGCCACGATCAAGCGATCGCCCTGGGCCCGCGCCTGCTCCAGGTAGGTCACGTGACCGGCGTGGAGGATGTCGAAGCAACCGTTGGTGAAGACAATGCTCTCGTTATGGGCACGGGCATCGTCAATCGCCAGCAACAGTTGCTCAAGGCTCAACACGCCGCGCTCCGAGCCTTCGGATCGCTGGATGGCGCGGCGCAGCTCAGGTGCACTGATGGCCGCCGTACCGAGCTTGCCGACCACGATACCTGCTGCCAGGTTGGCCAGGGCCACCGCATGGGGAAGTTCCTCGCCCGCCGCAATTGCCGCGGCCAGGGTGGAAATCACGGTATCACCGGCACCGGTCACGTCGAACACTTCACGGGCCCGCGCCGGCAAGTGCATGGCCGGGTGATCAGGACGCAGCAAGGTCATGCCGTGTTCGCCACGGGTCACCAGCAGGGCACCCAGGTCGAGGTCGGCCATGAGTTGGGCGCCCTTGGTCACCAGCTCGTGCTCATCGACGCAACCGCCGACGATGGTTTCAAATTCGCTGAGGTTCGGCGTGATCAGGCTGGCGCCCCGATAAATCGAGAAGTCCTTGCCCTTGGGATCTGCCAGCACCGGAATGCCCCGGGCCTTGGCGGCCTGGATCAGTACCTGATGGTTTTTCAAGGCGCCTTTCCCGTAGTCGGACAGCACCAGCACCTTGATGCCTTCGAGCATCTCGTCGACCTGGGCGCTGAGCACCAGGGCGTCGGTGGCGAAGGGTTCTTCAAAATCGATACGCAGCAATTGCTGGTGCCGACTCATGACCCGCAGCTTGACGATGGTCGGCTGGTGGGGAATGCGCTGGAACAGCGCACGCACACCCGCACCCTTCAGGCTGTTGGCCAGGCTGTCGGCAGCCTCGTCGTCGCCGGTCACACCCACGAGGGATGCCGGGGCGCCGAGGGCGGCAATATTGAGGGCAACGTTGGCAGCGCCACCTGGACGGTCTTCGATTTGCTCGACCTTGACTACCGGTACCGGTGCCTCAGGGGAAATCCGTGAGGTACCGCCATGCCAGTAACGGTCGAGCATGACATCGCCGACCACCAAGACAGGGGCTTGATCGAATCGCGGCATGGACAACTTCATGGAGCAACCCACATACAAAATGAACAGGGGCGCGATATTACCACAGGGTTGTCAAAGGCTTGTGCAATGTAGGAGCCGGCTTGCCGGCGATGCGGCCACCGCGGTTTTTCAGTGCAACCGCGGTGGCCATCGCCGACAAGCCGGCTCCTGCAGATCAGGTGATGTCGGCCGGGATCGGCGCGTCCAGGCCCATGGCATGCAGCCGGGCGTAGTAACCGTTTTGCGCCAGCAATTCGCCGTGGGTACCGCGCTCGACTATCCGGCCATCGTCCATCACCAGGATCAGGTCGGCTTTCTCGATGGTCGACAGGCGGTGAGCGATCACCAGGGTCGTGCGGCCTTGCATGACCTTGTCCAGGGCGGCCTGGATATGGCGCTCCGATTCGGTGTCCAGCGCCGAGGTGGCCTCGTCGAGGATCAGCAATGGCGCATTCTTGAGCAAGGCCCGGGCGATTGCCAGGCGCTGGCGCTGGCCGCCGGACAGCAGCACGCCGTTTTCGCCGACCTGGGTGTCGAAGCCCTTGGGCAACTGGTCGATGAAGTCCTTGGCATAGGCATCGGCCGCTGCCGCCTCGACATCGGCCCGCGGTGCGCCGGCCAGGTCACCGTAGGCGATGTTGTTGGTCACGGTGTCGCTGAACAGGGTCACGTGCTGGGTCACCTGGGCGATGTGCCGACGCAGGTTGAGCAGGCGATAGTCTTCGATTTCCACGCCGTCGAGCAGGATCTCACCGCTCTCATGGTGGTAGAAACGCGGGATCAGGCTGGCCAGTGTCGACTTGCCGCTACCCGAACGCCCCACCAGGGCAACCATCTGCCCGGGCTCTGCGGTAAAGGTGATGTCCTTGAGCACATGGCGCTCGGTGCCCGGGTAGGTGAAGTTCAGGTTGCGCACTTCCAGGCGGCCGCTGACCTTGTCGCGCTCGATGGTGCCGCGATCGATTTCCACGTCTTCGTCCAACTGCTCGAAAATACTTTCGGCACCGGCCACGCCTTTCTGGATGGTCGAGCTGACTTCGGACAGCTGGCGGATTGGCTTGGGCAACAGGCCGGCCAACGTGATGTAGGCGACCATGTCACCCGCCGACGCATCACCGCGAAGGTACAGGACCAGGAACATCAACACTGCCATGGCGCTGTAGATCACCAGTTGCAGCGCCGGCGTATAGATCGCGCCGGTGCGGGTCATGCGCAGTTGCTTGTTGGTGTTGCTCAGGCTCGCCTTGAGGAAGCGCTTCTGCTCATACACCTCACCGCCGAAGCTGCGCACCACGCGGTAGCCCTGGATGGTTTCCGAGGCAACGTGGGTCACATCGCCCATCGCAACCTGGATCTTCTTGCTCTGCTTGCGGAATTTCTTGCTTGCGGTGCTGACCATCACGGCAATCAACGGCAGGATGGCGATCATCACCAGGGTCAGCCGCCAGTTCATGAACAGCAGCGAGGCGAACAGGAAGATCACCGTCATGCCTTCGCGAATCACCACCTTGATGGCATCGGTCGCAGCACCGGTGACCATGGTCACGTTGAAGGTGATGCGGGAGATCAGGTGCCCGGAGTTGTGATTGTCGAAATAGCGGTTCGGCAGGGTCAGCAGGTTGTTGAACAACTGCACCCGCAGGTCGTGGACCAGGCCCAGGGAAACCTTGGCCAGCAGGTAGTTGCCCAGGAACGAACCGAGGCCCTGCCACGCGGCGATCAGGATGATCAGCAACGGCACGGCCTGCAGCAGTTGCAGGTCACGCAGGAAAGGCACCGTGGGGAACAACACCGCTTCAGGGTTGGACAGGCCATCGACAAAGTACTTGAGGATGTAGCCCAGCATCGGCTGGGTCGAAGCGAAAATCAGAAAGCCGACGATACTCAGCGCGAACAAGCCGGCATAGGGCTTAACGTAGCTGAGCAGGCGGAAGTATATTTTCAAGCTCGAAGGGCTTGCGCTCGGACTGGAGTCGGTCATATCACGCGGCGGTTTTGAAAAAGGAGGCTGACTTTAGCACAGCTTCTCTGTTGTACTTGCACGCGGCACAACCGCAGCCCCGTTGGATCCAACGGACGACATTATATAGCCACTACTTTAGTATGGTCGGCTTTCTTTATTCTGGAACGGCTTTTCTGTATGCACTCCAAGCGCCTTACCTATGGCTCAAATCGCGTTTTCGACTTCCTCTGTTTGTGGATTCTGCCCATCGGCTTGTTGTTGCTCCTGAGTTCGCTGTTCTTCGTCACCAATCGAAACGTGCTGCACAGGTTCTACTACCTGCTGTTCGCAGCGCCGACACTGTTGCTGCTGTGCCTGCGCCCGACGGAATTCAAGCAGGTATTGCGCGAGCCGCTGGCGATTGCCTTCCTGGTTTTCTCGGGCTGGGCGCTCACCAGCCTGCTCTGGAGCCCTGAGGCCACGACAGACTCCGACCTGTTCAAGCGGCCACCGAATACCTTCACGTTGTTTGTCGGCTTAGGACTGTTGCTGCATTACCGCAGCGAACTGTTCAAGCCGATCTTCTTCTGTGCCGCGCTGATTGCGCTGATATCGAGCGCCTGCAGCCTGGTGGCTTTTGCTCCCCACCTATCGGATGGCTCGCGAATGATCGGCGGGCGTGGCGCTCTTGATAATCCGCTGCTGAGCTCTCACGTATTCGGATTCTTCTGCATTTACTGGCTGTACGTATGCATGACCACCAAGCGTGCGCACGTACTCTGGTTCAGCGTTCCGGCACTGGCAATCATGGGCGCTGCAGTGATGGCCACCGGCTCGAGAACGCCGCTGGTTGCCCTGCTCCTTGCCGTGCTCTGGATGAGTTTCATCACTCGCAATCGGCGCTCGGCCCTGCTGATCGCCTGTATGGCGCTGGCGGCCGCGGCGCTGCTGCTGCTCTATCCCGAACTGATCACCAATCGTGGCAGCTCGTCCCGCTTCGAACTCTGGAGCATGTCGCTTGAGCGTATTGCCGAACACCCCTGGATCGGCCACAGCTACGACTCAGAGTTGTACCTGACACTCGCCGACGGCAATCAACTGCGCGAACCCCACAGCTTTGCCCTCGGCGTGCTCTATTACGTCGGCATCATCGGCTTCATCCCTTGGATATTCATGCTCGGCTGGGGCCTGTACAAAAGCCTCAAGGAACGTGCGCAGCCATTGTTCATCCTGGCCTCCTCCCTGCTGGCCTATGGCATCGGTGCCGGCCTGACCGAAGGCGGCGGCATTCTCTCGCGACCAAAAGAGCACTGGTTCCTGCTGTGGATCCCGCTGGCACTGATCGCCGGCCTGAGCATCGCCCAGCGTCGCCGCAGCCTGCTGCGCATGCCGGTTCAACGCCTGAAATCGCAAGACTTCGAACAGCTGTGCGCCAACGCCCACGTGATCGAAGCCGATGGCCTGGGGCCCAAGGTCCTGCGCCTGGAGGATGGCAGCTTCCTCAAGCTGTTCCGCCCTCGTCGCTGGTACACCTCAGGCAGCTTCAATCCCTATTCAGAGCGCTTTGCCAGCAACAGCGAGCAACTGCGTGCATTGGGGATTCCATCACCGGTCATCCTCAATCTCTATCAGTTAAAGGATGCGAGCAGCGCCGTACGTTATCAGCCGCTGCCCGGCCTGACCCTGCGCCAGGCCCTGCAAAGCCTGGACAGCAGCCTGCGGGAATCGCTGATCGAACGTTTCGGCCGGTTCATGGCCCAGCTCCACGAGCGCGGCGTGTACTTCCGCTCCCTGCACCTGGGCAACGTACTTTTGATGGATGATGGCGAGTTCGGCCTGATTGACGTGGCAGACATGCGCATCTACCCATCGCCGCTGCGTAACGCCCTGCGCCAGCGCAACCTGCGGCACATGCAGCGTTATCCCCAGGACCGCAACTGGTTGTTCGAAACCCACTTTGAACAACTCGCCGCTGGCTACGCTTCGGCAGCATCGCCAAGCGCCACGGCGAAGATCCGTGACCAGGTGTCCAGGCTCAATCGTCCGGTTGCGCAGGTAGCGAACCCGGCCAAGTGATGGTTTGAAGCGCCGGGGTTGCAGGCCCCGGGCCATTGCGGTGAACGCAATGGCCCGGCCGAAGCCCTATGAGCTGCGCTGCGGCGCCAGGTACAGCCGCACCAACCCACGCAAGGTCTTGCGACCCCAGAACTTCAACGGAATCTGCTTGAGGATCTCCCGCGCCAGTGGGCGGTCACGGTCGGCGGTCTTGAGGAACATCGAGTTCAGGAAGTTGTAGCGAACCTGATCGTAGGCTGGATGATCGCTGAACAACCCGTAGGTCTTGAGGATGTTCTGGATCATGTAGCGGTGATTCTTGTAGGTGTTGGTCGCGTGCTGGCGATAGCGCGCCATCACCACGTTCAACACGTCGATGGTGTACCCGGCGTGGGTGATCTTCAATTCGATCAGCAAGTCTTCCAGCGGAATCAGCGGGTCGAACCCTCCGACCTCTTCCAGCGCCTGCCGACGGATCATCAGCGTCGGTGCCGGCGGAAAGGGCTTGCGATCGAGGAACAGGTCATCGAAATCCAGGCTGCGAAACGGCAAGTCGCGGCGCTGCTTCTTCTCCGGGTATGGCTTGCCGTCCCCATCAATCAACTCGATATTGCCGGCGCAAATGCCCACCTTCGGCTTGCCTTCCATGTAGGCAACCTGGGTGGCGATGCGCTCGGGCAGCATGATGTCATCGGAGCCGAATGGCGCGATCAGGCTGCCTTTGGCGCGAGCGATGGCACCGTTCAGGGTATTGGTCAGGCCCTGGTTCTGCTGCACCTGGAAATCAAACCCGTGTTCGGCCTGCAAGCGCTGGATGCGCTCCACGCTGTCATCCCTGGAGCCATCGTCCACCACCAGTAATTCGATATTGGCGTAGGTCTGGCCGAGCACACTGAGAATGCTCTGCTCGATGTACGGCCCGTGGTTGTAGGAGGCGATGATCACAGTGACCAGGGGTTGCTGCAGACTCATGCTTTACCTACTTCACGCAGACCGGTTTCGATCAGGTTCAAATACTTGTGCCGGAACTCGTCCAGGGTGTGGTTTTCTTCCAGGTAGCGGAACACTTGCTCACCCTTGGCACGCAGATCTTCGTCGCTCAGCGCCAGGTAAGTGTCCAGTGCTGCCGCCAACTGCTCGACATTGCCCGGATCATGGGAGAGGCCGCCGGCACCTTGCACCAACGGCAGCATCGCCGGGCCATTGGAGGCGATGACCGGCAGATGGCCGCTCATGCCTTCCAGCAGCGCCAGGCCCAGGCCTTCGAACAACGACGGCATGGTCCAGATGTCGAAACCGCGCACATACTTCATGCCATCTTCGCGAAAGCCCAGCAGGTGCGCACGGCCGGTCAGGCCCAGGCGCTCGATATCGGCGCGCAGGTCTGCTTCGGCGCGGCCGGAGCCGATGATCCCCACCTGGGCCTCAGGGTATTTGTCCTTGAGGGTGGCGAACGCTTGCAACAAATGGGTGTGGCCCTTGATCGGCACCAGGCGGCCCAGGGCGCCAATCATCCGTGCATCCAGCGGCAGGCCCAGGGCCTTGCGCGCTTCATCCCGTGGCAACTGCAAGGCTTCGGCCTGGGGGATGTCGATGGCATTGGTGACAAAGGTGGTGTTTTCGCGGGTGAACCCGCAGTTGAGGTCCACCAGGTAATCCCTGACCGCTGCCGACACCCCGACGAATCGCCACGCCGGGCTGACCCACTTCTGCGTCTGGCGCCGGCGGTAGCCCCGGGCGTACTCGCCAAAACCGTGGGAAATGCCGATGCACAGGGGGATCTTCAACCAGCGGTTGAGCGACAGCATCATGTTCACCGACTTGAAGCGGTTACAGATGACCACGTCGAATTTCTGCTCGCGGCAATATTTGTAGATCTGCCACATCGCGCCGAAACGAATGCCCTTGAGGGACTTTTCCGGCAACTCGAAATAATGGGAGTGCTCAGCCACGCTCAGGGGCTGGCCGGGCAGCGGGCGGCCGCTGAGGAACCCGGATGTGACCTCGAAACGTTCAGCCGGCAAGGCCTTGACGATCTGCTCGCCGAGGTCGGCGAAGTCGTGGGTCTTGACGTTGTAGTCCGGCTGTAACTGCAAAACCTTGAAACGAGGTTTCATAACTCTCCATGCTGCAATCTGGCTGCGGGCGCGCAGCCCGGCGAAAAGGGGCGGCAGGCGCTGCAAGCCTGCCTTCAATAAGGTCTCAATCCTGCTTCAACACCCAGAGCAACTCATGACGGCGCACCGCCTTGCGGAAGAACTCATTCTCTCCGTAAGGCGATGGACTACGGCCCGCCAATAATTGCTGCAACCACCTGCGCACGCGGCGCTTGAACGGCGCCCGCGGCTGCAAGTCGTGCATCATGCCCAGGGCCATGGCCTTGTCCTGCTGCTGGCTGAGCGTCAGCGGCAAGCTGCAAGGCACAAGTTCACGGGAGGCATCAAAACGCGGCGGCAAGGCCACGCCAGCGCCCGAATCACCCATGGGCCAACGATCGTTATCATGCAGGTGGTTGGCGTAGCCGAGCAACGTGCCCGGTTGCCACTCCAGGCCTTGCAGGGCCTCAAGGATCGCGGCGTGGGCGCAGATGTGATCCGGGTGCGGATCCAGCAACGGCGTCGGCAACACGATCACCTGCGGGCGCGCCTTGAGCAGCAATGCCCGCAGGTCGGCAATCAGGTTATTCCAGGTCGGGGCGCCGTCCACATCCCCGGGCAAGGCCAGGGCATTGAACTGGCGAAACAGCCGCGTATCGTCCAACTGAGCTTCCCGGGAAGCCTGGGGCTGATCCGGTGCGGCCTGCATCGCTGCAAGCTGCATGCAGAAGTAACCCAACTGCACGCACTGCGCTTCGGGAACGCCCGCCCAACGCGGCACGGTGACACTGTCCCAGGCACGCAGGCGGCCTTTGAGTCGTGCGGCATCGGCCTTGGGCATGCCCATCTGCTGATAGTGATCGGCTTCGATTTCGCCCGCCGTCAGGGTGACGATCCAGCTCTCATCGGCTTGGCTGTAGAGGCTGAAAGCGGCGAGTTCGGCATCGTCGGCATGGGGCGCGATGACCATCACCCGTTGGCGACGGTAGTCCGGTTGGCGGAACAACCAGAGCGTCGGCTGCCCCTTGATCCGGCAGAAGCGCCCGCGCAAGCGCAGCTTACCGCCGGCGAGTGCTTCGCCCATGCCCGTCAGGTTGAGGTAACGCCGGCCTGAAAGACCACGCTCGAAGACTTGCCGGTCGGGTGCATCCAGGCCCGACACGTCCACCGCAGGATCGAGAAAACGCCCGAGCCAAGAGCTTTTGAGTTCAACCCCTACGATCAGGGTTTCATCGCCCACCAGAGGCGTGTCCAACAGCAGGCGCCCGGCTTCAAGACGCAGGCCCGCGCACTCGCTCCCTTCAGGAAACGCGTACTCATAATCGTCTTTCGGCGAGTAGAACAGATGATCGGCAAACCAGGCCTCATGTGCGGCCCACAGCACCACGGCCAGCACCAGTGGCAACCACCAGGCCACCAGCACACCGACAGCCACCAACAGCAACAGGCCCACCAACAGCGCAATACGCTTGTTGCGCCGGTGCTGCTTGAGCAATTGCTGTTTGCGACTCATACGCTGAACACCGGCACCGGGTTGCACCAGCGCTCCTTGTATTCACGGTCGGAACGCCCGAAGGAGAAACGCAGCGGCTTGTCGCTCGCCCGCGCTTGCTCCCAGGCACTTTGGGTATTGAGGAAACTCAGCACGCTGCCGGGGCTGAACGCCTTGGTTTCAGGGTCGACACCGCCGTTGACGTATTCGGCGCTGACCCACTGCGGCGCCTGCACCTGATACACCAGTTGCACGGCAATCGCAGCGTCATTGAGAAACAGCACCGAGCCGAACAGGAATTCCTTGAGCAACTCCAGCACCTCGGCCAAACGCTCGGCACCTGCGGCCGGGAAGCCCCAGCGCCGCTGGAACAGGTCGCAGTAAATCGCCGCCAGTTCGCGGCTGGAAAACTCGCCGACCGCCCTTACCACGCCGCCCGCCTCTTCCAGCAAACGCAGTTCGCGGCGCTGGTTGTAGCGAAACTTCTTCGACAGCTCTTCCGGTGTGCGCGCCATGGCCAACTGCTCGGCCTGGGGCTTGAGGGTGCTTACGCGCCCCTCATTCAGTGCAGAGAGATAACGCGCGCGATGGCGCAATGGCACCTGCGCATCGGCGGCAATCGGCAGGATGATCTCGGCGTTACCCAGATCAAACAGGCCTTTTTTGCCTTTGCGCTTGAGCACGTCCTTGGACAGGGCCAGGTCGCGCCCCCAGGTAGCAATTGCGCCCTTCAGCTCACCGTCCTGCTCCCAGCCCAGGTAGCGCACCGGAATCTGCGCCAGGTGCGCCAGCCGCTCGACGATCTGCGGATGAGTCGCCACGCTGCCGCCAAAACGCTGCCAGGCCTGGGCGTAAACCTCGGCCTCGACAGGCGTCCAGCCACGTTCACGCCAGCCCTGGAAGCGGTTCAGCATTTAGACCACGGCGTCATAAGGGTCCACGCCGTCCTTGACCACGAGGATGTCTTCCATGATCAGGTACTGCAGGTCGGAACCGAAGAACATGTTCAGCGCGTCGGTCGGCGAGCAGATCATCGCTTCGCCACGACGGTTGAGCGAGGTGTTCAGCGACACACCATTGCCGGTCAGTACTTCCAGTTCTTTCATCATGTCGTAGTAGCGCGGGTTGTATTCGCGCTTGAGCACCTGGGCACGGGAGGTACCATCTTCATGGACCACTTCCGGCACGCGGGTTTTCCACTCTTCCGACACTTCAAAAGTGAAGGTCATGAACGGCGCCGGGTGATCGACCTTGATCATCTGTGGCGCAACGGTGTCGAGCATCGACGGGCAGAAAGGCCTCCAGCGCTCGCGGAACTTGATCTGGTGGTTGATCCGGTCAGCCACGCCGGTGGCGCTTGGGCAACCGATGATCGAACGACCGCCCAGGGCACGCGGGCCAAACTCCATGCGGCCCTGGAACCAGGCCACCGGGTTGCCGTCGACCATGATCCTGGCGATGCGCTTGGGCATGTTTTCAATCTTGCGCCAAACCGGCTTGCTCTCGTGCTTGGCGCACGCCGCGATCACGTCTTCGTTGCTGTAGGACGGGCCGAGATAGACGTGTTCCATCTTCTCAACCGGTACGCCACGGGCGTGAGACACGTAGGCGGCTGCACCCACCGCAGTACCGGCATCGCCGGACGCCGGCTGCACGAACAGCTCCTTGACGTCGTCGCGGGCAATGATCTTCTGGTTCAGCTTGACGTTCAGCGCACAGCCGCCGGCAAACGCCAGCTTGCCGGTGTCTTTGAGGATGTCGCCCAGGTAATGGTCGATCATCTGCAACGCCAGCTTCTCGAACAGCGCCTGCATGCTGGCCGCGTAGTGGATGTACGGCTCGTCGGCGATATCGCCTTCGCGCTTCGGACCCAGCCACTCGATCAGTTTTGGCGAGAAGTAGAAACCCTTGCCCTTCTCTTTGTAGCGGCGCAGGCCGATGACGTTGGCGTAGTCGGTGTTGATCACCAGCTCGCCGTTTTCAAAGGAGGCCAGGCGCGAGAAATCGTACTTGCTGGCATCGCCATACGGCGCCATGCCCATGACCTTGAACTCACCGTCGAGCATCTCGAAACCGAGGAACTCGGTGATCGCGCCATACAGGCCGCCGAGGGAGTCCGGATCGTAGAATTCCTTGATCTTGTGGATCTTGCCGTTTTCGCCGTAGCCGAAGAAGGTGGTGGCGTACTCGCCCTTGCCGTCGATCCCGAGGATCGCGGTCTTCTCCTGGAAGCCCGAGCAATGGTAGGCACTGGAGGCGTGGGCCAGGTGGTGTTCAACCGGTTCGATCTTGATTTTCTTCGGATCGAAGCCCAGTTGCTCCAGGCACCAGACGATCTTGTTGCGATAGCGCTTGTAGCGACGGTTGCCCATCAGGATCGCGTCGAGGGCGCGGTCCGGGGCATACCAGTAACGCTTGGCATAGTGCCAGCGGGCCTCGCCGAACAGGCTGATGGGGGCGAACGGAATCGCCACCACATCAACGTCGGAAGGCTTGATACCGGCTTGTTCCAGGCAGAACTTCGCCGATTCGTAGGGCATGCGGTTCTTTGCATGTTTGTCGCGCACGAAGCGCTCTTCTTCGGCGGCCGCGATCAGCTTGCCGTCGATGTACAAGGCTGCGGAAGGATCATGGCTAAGGGCGCCGGACAGGCCAAGAATCGTCAATGCCACAGGGGTCTAGCCTCTTTTAGTCTGCATGCAGGCGCGTCACGCCTGAAAAAAGTGTGCTTCCCGCCTGGGCGAGAAACAGCTAAAGGGCGGGATTATAGCGTAAACACGGCGCGGGATGATCTAGGGATTGTGGCGACCGGTTGTCACTGCAGGCCTAGCGGAAAATCTCGATGCTGCCGTCCCTGTTCTGGCGGTAGACCGTGTAGGGCAGCACAAGGGTGTCGAGCAAGCCGGAGGCCACGAGCTCGGCGGCGAAGATCGGCAGGGAGCCGGAGGCATCGCGCGTGTGCTCTTTGGTGGTGTCGGGCGCGCCGTTCAAGGTGCAGAAACCGTAGATCACCCCACTGTAGATACGCGGCACGTTTTCACAATAACTGCGCGATTCCTTGAGGTTCTGGCTGGCAACGGCGTCCGGGCGAAACACCGTGTTGATGGTGCCGCAACCGGTGGTGGATACCAGTACAGCGGCGAGAAGGACTCTGGTTGCAAGACTCACGGACAACTCCATTTGGCATAAGTGTGGGCATTCATCCCTGCCCCATACAACCTTGCCGGATCCGTTTATGAACCCGGGCGCCAATAGATACTGATGTTGCCATCGGTACCTTGCTTGTAGACCGTATAGGGCAGGACCACTGTATCAACAATGCCCGAGACCGTTATATCCAATAGAACGAATGGCATCAGCACGCCAGTGAGGTCCGGCGCGGCGTGCAGCAGGCAGAAATCAAAGGCAACCCCGCTGTAGACACGGGGAATCGACTGGCAGTAGGTTTTTTGCTTCCTGAGTTCACGTGCCGCCGCCGCGTCTTCGCGCAACAGCGTATTGGCCGTTCCGCAGCCGCTCAACACAAGGATTCCAATGCTTAGCGCAGCAATCATTTTTAGCGTCATGGCAAGCCCTCTGAATGGCCAGCAACGCTAACATCGGCCCTGTTGGCGACCCAGACCCCACGCACCGCCGCGCCATGTAAGAAGATTCCGAAATGGCAAAAGCTGGCTGAATCGTTAAACTCGCGCACTTTTGTGCGCCATGGATGCTGGTTTACTCATGAAAGTTGTTGTACCCACTCGATTTGCGATGCTGCTTCCCGGACTGCTTGGCCTGTACAGCAGCGCCCAGGCCGATGAAGCGCCACTGGTCCTGGACCCCAGCGTGGTCACCGGTTCGCGCAGTGCCAGCCCGTCGTTTGACCTGCCGTATTCGGTGGACAGCATCAGCCGTGAGCAAATCAGCGATGGCCAACTGGGCATCAATGCTTCAGAGGCACTGTCCCGCGTGCCCGGCCTGGTGGTTCAAAATCGCCAGAACTACGCCCAGGACTTGCAGATTTCCTCCCGTGGCTTCGGTGCCCGCTCGGCATTTGGTGTGCGCGGTATCAAGCTGATCGCCGACGGCATACCCGCCAGCACCCCGGACGGTCAGGGCCAGGCGGCGACGTTCAACCTCGACACCGCCGAGCGCATCGAAGTCCTGCGCGGCCCGGCCGCCACGCTGTATGGCAGCAATGCCGGCGGCGTGATCCAGATGTTCTCCCGCAACGGCGAAGGCCCGCCGCGCATCGGTGCCGAGACGCTGGTGGGCAGTGACGGCCTGAGCAAGAACCACCTCACCGCCGAAGGCGCGGCAGACGGCGCAGGCTTCGTGCTGGACGCCTCGCGCATGGACACCGACGGTTATCGCGACCACAGCAGCGCCCGCCGCGACCAGACCTTTGCCAAGCTCAATTTCGAGCCCGATGAAGACAGCAAACTGGCGCTGATCTACAGCAGCCTGGAACAGAACGGCACGCAGGATCCGCTGGGGCAGGCGTGGGATGCGTACAAGGCCGACCCGCGCTCGGTCAGCAGCGCCGCCGAGCTGTACAACACCCGCAAAAGCATCGACCACCAGCAACTGGGGATGAATTACGAGCGGTATTTCGGTGACGCCACACTGCAGGTGAATGCCTATACCGGGCGACGGAGCGTGATTCAGTACCTGTCGATTCCCAAGGGAACGCCCGCCAACGAACGCGGCGGCGGCGTGGTGCAGTTCGACCGCAAGTTCTACGGCGGCTCCGTGCGCTGGATGCAACCGGTCGACAGCGTGCCGGGCGAGCTGATGATCATCACCGGCCTGGATTTCGACCAGAGCGAAGACAGCCGCCACGGCTACCAGAATTACAGCGGCAACACCCTTGGCGTAAAAGGCCAGTTGCGCCGGGATGAAATCGACACCGCCCGCAGCCTCGACCCCTACATCCAGGCCAACTGGGCCATCAATCGCTGGACCCTGCAAGCCGGGGTACGCCACAGCACCATGGAACTGGATGTCGACGACCAGTTCCTGAGCAACGGCGACTCCAGCGGCAACAAGACCTATCAGAAGAACACACCGTCCGTGAGCGTGATGTATGCCTTCACGCCCGACCTGCACGGCTACGTCAGTGCCGGCAAGGGGTTCGAGACGCCAACCCAGGCGGAACTGGCGTACGCGCCGGGCAACATCGAAGGGTTCAACTTCGGCCTGAAGCCGTCGGAAAGCACGCAGTATGAAGTGGGCTTGAAGGCACAACTGAACGACACCCGGGTCAACGCCGCTGTCTTCCAGATCACCACCGAGGACGAGCTGGTGGTGGACCAATCGATCGGCGGCCGCACCAGCTACCAGAACGCCGGCCGCACCCTGCGCCGCGGCTTCGAACTGGGCATCGAAAGCCAGCTCAGCGAGCAGTGGAGCACCAACATCGCCTACACCCGCCTGCAAGCCACCTACGACAGCGACTTCATCGGTGGCGGCAAACCGGTGGACAAAGGCAACTACCTCCCCGGTGTGCCGCAAACCACACTATTCGCCGAGCTCAACTGGAAACCCCGGGACTGGGTCAGCACCGCCGTGGAAGGCATGTACCGCAGCAAGGTCTACGTCGAAGATACCAACCAGCAACACGCGGCACCGGGCTACAGCGTGTTCAACTGGCGTGCACGCTTTGAGCAGAAGGTGGAGCACTGGACGTTCCACCAGACCCTGCGCCTGGATAACTTGCTGGATCGCCAATATGTGGGGTCGGTGATTGTCGGAGACGGCAACGGCCGCTATTACGAAGCAGCGCCGGGACGCTCGTGGTATGCAGGCGCCGGCGCCGAGTACACATTTTAGAAACTGACCATCGAACTTGTGGCGAGGGAGCTTGCTCCCGTTGGGCCGCGCAGCGGCCCTAAACCCCTAGCCCACTGCCTTTGGCAACCGCTGATCAATCACCCGATACAACGCACTGCTCTCAGGCCAGTTACGCATAAACCTTGCCCGATCCCTGGCATATGCCGGAGCGAAGCTGCTCAAGGACGTGTGCTGACACATCGAATCCAGGTCGATCAGCGCCCAGCGATCCGTGTGCCAGAACAGGTTATGCCCCTTGAAATCCCCATGGCTGATGCGCTCGCGGATCAACTCTGCGAACAAATAATCCAGGGCCTGCAATTCGGCCACGGGTGCCTCGCCACTCTCAACATACGGCGCGAACCGCTCGATGATGTCCGGCCCCGGCAGGTACTCGGTCACCAGATACGCGCGGCTGCGCAGCCACAGGAAGCGCTTTTCCAGCAACGCCAGCGGCTTGGGCGTAGCGATGCCGAGGAACGCCAGGCGATTGCCTTCGCGCCACGAATGCCAGGCCCGGCTCGGGCGCCAGAAGCGCTTGAGCCAATGGGCAAACCCCTTGATGTTGTAGCGCTTGATCACGAGTGGTCGACCGGCCACTTCGACCTTGGCGACACTGGCCGCCCCACCGGTTTTATACAGGTGGCCCTGGTCGAGCAGCGCATCGGCCTGCGCCAGCACCGGCAGCATCGCCGCTTCTTCCTCACGACGAGTCGCGCGCAGGGCGAACGGCCCGCGCACGACGCTGAACAGCGTGCACTCCCGGCCAACCTTGCTCAGGAAATCCTTCAAGCGCCAGACGCTGACCTTGCGTACCTGCTTCTGCAACGCTTCGAGCGGCAACGCGTGTTCGCCATTGCTCAGCAGGTAATACACCAGCAACTCTTCGGTAAACGGCTCGAGGTTTTTCGGCAACTGCGCGAAAAACACCCCAAGGTTTTCCAGCACCCGGTTGCGCGACAGCGGTTTGCCCGCCTCTTCGACACAGATCCCGGCGCCGTCGATCAAATACAGTTTGCCGTCCTGACGCAGCAGGTTGTCCAGGTGCAGGTCTTCCTGCCACAGGCCCTTGGCGTGCATCTGCGCAATCGCACCCAGCGCTTCGGCGAGCACCGCTTGCTGCTGGTCAGCCAGCGGCGGCAGGTGTTCAACAGTCTGCCACGCATCAGCCAGGCTGTCGGCGCCTTCAAGAAACTCGAACAGCAGCCAACCGCCCTCACCCTCTTGCAGACCATCGGCCAGCAACAGCGGTGTGGTCAGGCCTTGTTCGGCCAACAACCGCACGCCCTTGAGTTCACGCTGAAAATGCCGCGCCGCCTTGCTGCCCACCAACAATTTGGCCAGCACCGGGCGCCCGCGCCACACAGCTGCGCCGACATAACGCTGGCCCGGCAATACCCGCAGCAGGCTCAGCAGTTGCAACTGCCCAGGCCCGGCAGCGTCTGCCAGTTCGATGCTCAGGGGCAAGCTTGGCGTGCGGCCGGCATTTTTCAGTTCGGACAAACGCATCAGCGGTTCTCCTTATGACTGCGCCGGGCCGCCAGGCGCTGGTGCCAGGTGGCAACCAATGCGCTGTCCTGCGGCTGGTCCAGGTAGGCCGCCAACAGCTGGCGAACCTGATCGTCCCACCACTGCGGCGCACGGCGCAGCAGCGGCTCCAGGTCCTTGACCCGGTCCCGCCAGCCGAACAGCAGCGGGCGGGTTTTCTCCAGGTCGATCAACTGTGCCGCATACCCGTCGCCGGTGGCTTGCAGGAAAATATGCTTGGGATAAAAACAGCCATGCACCTGGCCCACGCTGTGCAACTGACGAGCAAGCTGACCGCAGGCCAGCAGGATTGCCCGCTGCTGCACGTCGCTCAACTCAGACCATTGCTCCAGCAATGAATCCAGGTCATTCCAACCATCCAGCGCCCGGGTCAGCAACATCGCCCGATGCTCTCCGGCCACTTTGCGCTCACCGAAAAACGCCGCCTGCAATGCCGGAATACCCAATTGCCGATAGCGGCTGATATTACGAAATTCGCGGGCAAAACTCGGCTCGCCAAACGGGCGGTGCAAGGTGCGCGTCAGGTAGTTGCTCTGGCGCTTGAGGTAGTAGCCCTGGCCTTCGAGTTCGAGGCGAAACACGCTGCTCCAGCCGCCGCGGCTGGTATTGGGCTCGTCCACCGCATCCAGTTGCTTGGCCCACAGCGCGTCGAAAGTGCCGAGGCCGTTGCGCTCAAGCAATGCTCGATCTTCGGCCGCCAGGAAATCACTCATTCTCGCCCCTCGAAAAACTTCACCACGTGGCGAATTCGCTGTTTGTCCGCCGCACTCAAGTGTTTGCGCTGACGGTATTGCATGTAGAAGCGCAGGCGCTGGGTAGCCGACAAGTGATACTTGGCGACTTTGTCCAGGCAGGCCAGGTCCTTGGTAATGCGGTATTTGAGCCAGAACCCGCGCCAGAAATCGCCATTGGGGCAATCGATCAGGTACAGGGTTTGCTGGTCGTCTACCAACAAGTTGCGCCACTTCAAATCGTTGTGGGTAAACCGGTGGTCGTGCATGGTCCGCGTGTATTCAGCGAGCTGGCGACTGATCTTGTTGACCCACACCGGGTCTGACAGTTGCGGGTCATTGCGCTCGGCCAATGCCGACAAGTCTTCAGTCTTCGGCAGCTCGCGCGTGATCATCGCCCCGCGGTGATACGCCAGGCCTTTACGCTCCAGACCCCAGGCGATCACATCGGCGGTGGGTATGCCCCACTTGGCGAAGCGCTTGAGGTTCTGCCATTCGGACTTGACTCGTGGCTTGCCCAGATAGCGGCGCAACCCCTTGCCTGCACCGACGTAGCGCTTGACGTAATAGTTGACCCCGCCGCGCTCCACGCGAATCACTTCGGACAACGGATCGCGGGTCAGCCGCTCGCCTTGCAGGGCGAACACGGCTTCCAGGCTACCAAAGTCATCCGCCAGGGCGGCGTAAGCGGGTTCCAGGTTCCAACCCGCCATCAGAGCGCATCCCCGTATCGTTGCTTGCGTGCGTAAAGCTTGGCGGCCATGCGTTCCAACGCCGACAGCAGCGCGCTTTGCTCGCCCAGGATCTGGCGCAAAGGTTGCTGGAAGTACGCCTTGAGAAACCGCAGTTTGTCGCGCCGGGTCAAACCGATCTCCAGGGCGGAGTAGTAAAGCCCCGCCAGGTCCTTGTCACGCCAGCGCCGGGGAATCTTCGAACGCACCTGGGCACGGTGCAGGTCGATCACCGAGAGCTTGATGTTGTGCACGGTAACCGGCTGGTCGGTGTGCAACAGGAAGTGGCACAGGTAGCAATCACGATGGTTCACGCCCCCCCGGTGCATCGTGCCCAGGGTGCGCGCAAGCTCAAGGGTCAAGGCATGCCGAATCGCCGGCACGGGCGGCTGTTTGACCCAGTCCATGGTCAGGTCTTCAAGGCTGACGATAGGCGCCAGCTCTTCAGTGACGATGAACGAGTGCTGGTCGGCCGGGTTGCTGCCCTTTTCACCAAAGGCCACGCCGGTCATGGTGGGCACGCCGAGTTCCCGCAGACGCTGGATCGCGTCCCACTCCTGGCCCGCGCCCAAGACAGGCAACTTGGCCGTGATCAGGTTCTTGAGGATTTCACCCCAGCCAATTCCCCGGTGGATCTTTACAAAATAATGGCGGCCTTCCACTTCCGTACGCAGGGTACGGCGCGCGGCCAGCTCACGAAACACCTGGCCGTCCAGCTTCTCGACTTCGGCGAACGCATCGCGTCCGGCCCACAGGGTCTTGAACGGTTCGGCAAGAATCAACTTCATCGGTTTGGCTCCGCCAGAATCAGGTCCGCAGCGTACTGCGGCATGCTATAGAGGTCGGCCGTCTCAGCGAAGGCCAGACCATTGCGGCTCCAGGCCGCGCGCGCTTGTGGATCGTCGAGCATATCCACCAGGTACTGGTTGAGCTGGGCCTGCTCGAACGGTTCGTCCAACACCCGCCCACTCTGGGCCTTGTCGATATAAAACGCGTAGCCGCAGACCTTGCTCACCAGCACCGGGAGGCCGGCGACCACCGCTTCGATCAGCACCATGCCGGCCGCCTCGTTGTACGCGGGGTGGATCAACAGGTCGGCGCCCAGCAGAAAGCGCGGGATGTCGCTGCGGCCCTTGAAGAACTGCACCTGGTCGCCCAGGCCCAGCGCAGCACTCTGCAATTGGAATACTTTGGGGTCGTCCTGGCCGATTACAAATAGCCGGGTGCGTTTCTTCAGGCTCGACGGCAGCGCGGCCACGGCCTTGAGGCTGCGATCGACGCCCTTGGTCTTGAAGCCCGAGCCAATCTGCACCAGCAGCAAATCATCGTCGGCCAGGCCGAATTCGCGACGAAACTCGGCGCGGATCTCGGCAGCATTGGGCGGCGCGCGGCGGTCGCGGGCGATGCCCGGCGGCAACAAATGAAAACGCTCGGCCTGGGTCCCGTAATACTGGGTGAACAGCTGCTGCTGGTGTTCGGACAGCACCATGATCTGCGTCTTGGCGTCTTTGTCGAACACTGCACGCTCGTATTCGGCAAAGTGCTTGTACCGGCCGAACCAGCGATACATCGGGTTGCGCAGGTTCTGCGCCTTGTCTTCGAACACGCCGTCGGCGGCGAAGTACAGGTCCAGCCCCGGCATCTTGTTGAAGCCCACCACGCGGTCCACCGGGCGCTTGGCCAGGTCGGCCTGGATCCAGGCGTAGAGCTTTTCATTGCGCCGATGGTTGACCAGCGCCTTGACCGGCGCCACCAGTACTTCAAAGCCCGGCGGCACGTCACCCTCCCAGATCAGCGTATAGACGCGAATCTGATGCCCGCGCTGCTGGCACTCCAGGGCAATACGCATGAAGTCGCGCTGCAGGCCACCAAAGGGGAAGTATTTGTAGAGGACAAAAGCCAGTTGCATCAGTGTTCCTCAGCCAGTAACAACGTGCTTAAACGAGTTGCGACACGCTCAGGGTTCAGGCGAGTGAAGCACAGGGGCCACTCGCGCTTGAGATCGAACCGACGCTGGTCTTCGGCAGTCGGTTGATAAGTGCATTTCTTTTGCAGGCAAGGCGCACACGGGAAGTCGCTGGCCAGGTGAATCTGCGCCTTGCCATAAGCCCCGGTCAGGCCAGGATTGGTAGGGCCGAACAGGGAAATCGTTGGCACATCCAGCGCTGCGGCCAAGTGGCCAAGGCCGGTGTCGACCGCGACACACGCCTTCGCACCCGCCAGCACCCGGGCCACCCCCGCGAGGTTCAGCCTGGGCAGCACTTCGGCGTTTTTCAGGCCCTGGGCCAGGCGTTCAGCCCGGGCTTTTTCGGCGGCATTGCCCCACGGCAGCTTCACGTCCACGCCAAAGCGGTCCATGCGTTCGGCCAGGTCGCGCCAGTAGGCTTCCGGCCAGTGCTTGGTGTCCCAGGTGGTGCCGTGCAGCAGCAGTACAAACGGTTTTTTCGGCGGCAGGCCCAGCAGCTTGTCGACACTGAGGCCGTAGTCGCCCAGGCCTTTTGGCAGGTCATAACCGAGGGCGACGGCAAACAGCTGGCGCAAGCGCTCCACCGCGTGCTGCCCACGGGCCACGGCCAGGCGTCGGGAATAGAAGTGCGCCGCCAATGGCTCGCGAGCCGACTGTTTGTCGAAACCGGCCACCGGGGCACGTACGTAGCGGGTCAGCCAGGCACTTTTCAGCAGGCCCTGGGCGTCGATCACCAGGTCATATTTGGTCGACTGCACGCTCTTCTTGAAGCGCCGCCATTCGCCACTCTTGAAGGTCTGCCAGAGGTTCTTGCGCCAGCGGCGGATCGCCACCGGGATCACCTTGTCCACCGCCGGGTGCCAGGTGGGAATCTCGGCGAAGCCTTCTTCCACCACCCAGTCAAACCGGATGCCCGGGATCGCCCGCGCCGCGTCGGTCAACGCCGGCAAGGCATGAATCACATCGCCCAGGGATGAGGTCTTGATCACCAGAACCCGCAACTTAACGAACCTCGACCACAGTGCCCTGCAACCGCTGCAACGCGTCGCTGACAGGTTGCGGCAGCAACTGGCGCAGGCAGTTGTAGTGGCCGAAGCGGCAGGTGCGATCAAAACACGGGCTGCAATCCAGGCCCAGGCGCACCACTTCGACCTTGTCGGCCAGCGGCGGGGTAAACCCGGGAGACGTCGAGCCATACACTGCCACCAGCGGGCGGTTCAGCGCCGCGGCCACGTGCATCAGGCCGGAGTCGTTGGACACCACCGAGTCGGCACAGGACAGCAGGTCGATGGCCTCGGCCAGGGATGTGTCGCCGCTCAGGTTGACCGCCTCTTCGCGCAGCCCCGGGATCAAGCGCTGGCGAATATCCTCGCCCACCGAATGATCGTTTTTCGAGCCGAACAACCAGACTTGCCAGCCCTCGCGAATCTTCATCTCCGCAACCTTGGCGTAATGCTCCGAAGGCCAGCGCTTGGACTCGCCAAACTCGGCGCCAGGGCACAGCGCCAGCACCGGACGGTCCAGCTCCAGGCCGAACTTGGCCAGGGCGGCGTCGCGGGTGACCGGGTCGATTTGCAGGCTCGGGCGCGGATAAGGCGTCGGCAACTCGGCTCCCGGCGCGTAGGCCAGGGCCATGAAGCGCTCGATCATCAGCGGGTAACGGGCCTTGTCGAGCTTGCGCACATCGTTGAGCAGGCCATAGCGAAACTCGCCACGCCAGCCGGTGCGTTTGGCAATACCGGCGAAGAACGGCACCAGTGCCGACTTCATCGAGTTGGGCAACAGGATCGCCTGATCGTACTGGCCAGCCAGGGACTTGCCGATGAGTCGACGGGTCGCCAGCTCCAGCGCGCCGTGGCCGAGCGGGAAGCTCAAGGCCTGACGCACCTCGGGCATGCGCTCAAGGATCGGCCGGCTCCACTCGGGGGCGAGCACGTCGATTTGGCAGTCGGGATGACGTTGCTTGAGGCACTGGAACAGTGTCTGCGCCATCACCATGTCACCGACCCAACTGGGCCCAACGATCAGAATATTCATGTAGTTTCCACAAACGATACGGGGAGGCTCATGCCTCCCCGCCTTATATAGTGTTTCAGCTTAACCCCAGTTCATGCCAGATTCGCTGCACCTGGCGCCGTTCGTCAGCGAACTGGTCCCCTGCCACCGTACCGGCCTCGTTCTGCAGGGCCTGGCGGTGAGCGGCGGAACGGTAGGCTTTATACACCTCGCGCAGCAAATGGGCATCGGCGGCGGGCATCAGCCCGACCTGCTCCAGGCCTTCCAGAATGCGGATATTGTCGGTGTAGCGCAGCAACGATGGATGTTGCGCAGACCACGCCAGAGCCGCGTATTGCACCATAAATTCAATATCGACGATACCTCCGGCGTCCTGCTTGAGGTCGAACGACGCCGTGGGTTCGAAGGCATTCGCCGCCGTTCCCGCCGCCGTGGACTTGGTGCCGAGGTTGTCGCGCATCTTGGCGCGCATCTCGCTGACCTCCTGGCGCAGCTTGTCCAGGTCCTGCGCGCGGCCCAGCACTTGCGCCCGTACCTGCTCGAAAGCACGGCCCACATCCTGACTGCCTACCAGCACTCGCGCACGCACCAGCGCCTGGTGCTCCCAGGTCCAGGCTTCGTTTTCCTGATAACGCGCAAATGCGCCCAGGGAACTCACCAGCAAACCGGATGCGCCCGAAGGCCGCAGGCGCATGTCCACTTCATACAACTGGCCCGAGTTGGTCTGGGTGGTCAGCAGGTGAATGATCCGCTGCCCCAGCCGGGTAAAGAACTGCGCGCCGTCGATCGGCTTGGCACCGTCGGTTTCGGCCTGGGGGTCACCGTCATGGATAAACACCAGGTCCAGGTCCGAACCATGCCCCAATTCGATGCCGCCGACTTTCCCATAACCGACAATGATGAAGCCAGGATCGCACAAGGTGCCGTCCACCCGTTGCGGCGAGCCGTAGCGGGCAACCGTCTGGCGCCAGGCCAGGGCCAGCACTTGTTCGAGGATGGCTTCGGCGAGCCAGGTCAGGTAGTCGCTGACTTTCATCAGCGGCAGGCTGCCGGCGATTTCCGAGGCGGCCACCCGCAGGCGGTGGGCCAGCTTGAAGTGCCGTAGGGCCTCCATCTGCTGCTCAAGGTCATCTTCGGGGATGCGCGTCAGGCGCTCGCGCAATTCGGCGGCCAGTTCCGGCGCCAGCGGCGGCTTGAACAGGCGGCCTTCGTTGAGCAGTTCGTCCAGCAGCAGCGGGAAGCGAGTGATCTGCTCGGCAATCCACGGGCTGGCGGCGCACAGGGTCAGAAGGCGACGCAGGGCGTCGGGGTTTTCCGTCAGCAACACCAGATAAGCGGAACGTCGGGCGACGGCTTCGACCAAGGGCAGGACGCGCTCCAGTACCAGGTCCGGGTTGGCATGTTCGACGGCCTGGGCCAGCAAGCGCGGGATAAATGCATCCAGACGCTCGCGACCCAGGCGCTGCATGGCACGCAATTGCGGACTGCTGCGCAGGCCGGCCAGGGTTTTCAAGGCTTTGGGCGCGTCGGTAAAACCGCCTTCCTGCAACTGACGGCAAGCGGCTTCCTCGTCCTGGGACTCTTCCCACAACGGCAACCACTCACCGCCCACCATCAACTCGCTCTCTTCGCCCTCTTCTTCATCCGGATCGGCAATCACCTGGCGGAAATGCCAGTCCACCCGGCCACGCCAGTACATCAGGCGCTCATGAAACGCGGTCCAGTCCGGAAAGCCCAGCATGAAGGCAATCCGCGCCTGGTCTTCGGTGCCATCCGGGAGCATCTGCGTCTGGCGATCGGCGATCGCCTGAATCGCGTGCTCGGTGTAGCGCAGGAATTCATAGCCATCGCGCAGCTCGGCGACCACCGCCGGCGGCAGGTAACCCTGGCCTTCCAGGGTACCCAGCACTTTTAACAGTGGGCGCTGCTGCAGGCTCAGGTCACGGCCACCGTGGATCAGCTGGAACGCCTGGGCGATAAATTCGACTTCACGGATGCCGCCCGAGCCGAGCTTGATGTTCTCGGCCATGCCCTTGCGCCGCACTTCCTGCTGGATCAACTGCTTCATGGTGCGCAGCGCTTCGATGGCGGAAAAGTCCAGGTAACGCCGGTAGACAAACGGTCGCAACATGTCGAGCAGTTGCGCACCGGCCACCTGGTCACCGGCCACTACCCGCGCCTTGATCATGGCGTAGCGTTCCCAGTCGCGGCCCTGGTCCTGGTAGTACTGCTCCAGCGCGTTGAAACTGAGCACCAGCGCCCCGGCTGAGCCGTAAGGTCGCAGGCGCATGTCGACCCGGAACACAAAGCCGTCGACGGTCATCGGGTCCAGGGCCTTGATCAGTTTTTGACCAAGGCGGATGAAGAACTCCTGGTTGTCCAGCGAGCGCTTCACGCCAACCGTGTCGCCGCCTTCGGGGTAGGCGAAGATCAGGTCGATGTCGGACGACAGGTTCAGCTCCACTGCGCCGAGCTTGCCCATGCCGAGGATGACCATGTGCTGCGGTTCGCCGCTGCGACGGCCCGTGGGGGTGCCGAACAACACGCAGTGGCGCTGGTACAACCACTGATAGGCCTGGTCGATGCTGGCGTCGGCCATGTCCGACAGGTCGCGGCAGGTTTGCACCAGGTCCGCCTGTCGGGTCAGGTCGCGCCAGATGATCCGCACCTGCTGGCGGGTGCGCTGGCGGCGCAGAACCCGTCCCAGTTCGTCTTCTGTCTCGGCTTGTTGCACGGCCGCCGCAATCTGTCCGCACAGCTCGCCGGGGGCAAAGCTGCGGTCCAGTTCGCCCCAGGCCACCAGCTCGAGCAACATCAAAGGGTCACGAACACTCTGTTCAATGACGAAATCACTGGCGGCGCACACACGGGCGAAGTCAGCCCAACGTTGCGGCGTCCACTCAGAAAGGCCATTATCGCCGTCCAATCCGGCCACGGCGTCACGAAATGACTGCTCGGCCCGCTTGGCAAATGGAAGCAGGATGGCCGGGAGTTCGGCCTGCATTGGAAGGCTCATGGTCTATCCTTGATCGGCGCGTAAAGGGCTTGTAGCTGTGAACGCAAGAACCACGCTCGGTGAAGGACTGTCGAACAAAGGTTAGAAATAGCTGAAAATTTTTCTTTTTTGGCAGTCAACATCAAATCTCTACCCTTTCTTGTTCGCAAAAGATCAACAATAACGATTATGCTCGCCAGCTAGACCGAGCAATCCGCTCAGTCTTGTGTAGTTTTACTACTCGTATATACATTCGAAAGGCTGAAATGGCCGACGATTTGTAGTAAAACTACAGGACGCCGAAGCAACCTTCGGCCATCCAAGAATTTATGTCGTCTGCCCACAAGGACAGTCGCAAACTACAGGAAACCGATACAGGTAGCCTTTACGCCCTGTAGCAAGCCATGCAAGAC
>NZ_JBIUVK010000032.1:0-68714 GCF_044742865.1 Pseudomonas sp. NPDC087814
CACCCTCACCCGCCCACCGTGCGTATTGAGTACCGGCACAACCCTGACCGCCGCATTTGGCGACGTGCGTACTGACCAGGTGGCGACCACCGGCACTGTGGAAGTGCCGGTGCGCTTGAAGTGCTCGTCGGGTTCTTCGCTAAATGTCAGCTTCACGTCCAATAACGGCACCTACACCTCCACCGTGGCCAAGACCACGGCGGATAACCTCGGTGTGTCGTTGCTGTGGGCGGACAACACGGCGGCAAACCTCAATGGCACCGTCAAGAAATACACCAACCTCAGCGGCGACGTGGATATCAGCCTCAAGGCGCAACTGGTCGAACGCGGCACGCTGGCGCCGGGCGCGTTCACCTCGTCGATGGTCATGACCCTCAATTACCTATGAAAGCGCTCGCCTGGATGCTGCTGGCCGTAGCCAGCACCGCCCTTGCGCAAGCGGCGGAAGAAGCGCAGATCGACGTCAGCGGCAAGCTGACCGCACCGCCGTGCACCGCAAGGTTTCCGAGTACGCAACAGGTGGACCTGGGCAAGGTCAACCTCAACCAGTTGGCCGACGGCAGCACCGTCGCCACCGATGTGCCGCTGGTCTTCGACTGTCAGGCGGGCGCTCAGGTCGAGCTGAGTTTGTCGGCGGGCATGGCCCGGGCCCTCACCGTCAGCCCGGTGCTGCTCACCAATCTCCCATCCCTGGGGTTGCAGGTGCAATTGCGTGACAAGACCGACAAGCCGGGGATCGGCCTGGGCCAAACCGGCACCTGGCCGGTAGAAGACGAACCGTTGGCGCTGACCCTGCGCGTCAAGCCCGTGTCCCTGGGCGAGCTGCCCGAGGCGGGTAGCTACAAAGCCACCCTGTTGATGCAGATGACGTACCGCTGATTACTGAAACTGCCGGGCTTCGATGCAATAGGTCAGCAGCGCCTGGTCACTGTCCACCTCCAGCTTGCGCATGGCCGAAATCTTCTGCGCGCTGACGGTCTTGTTGCTGCGGCTCAACTGCCGCGCGATATCGCTCACGCTCATGCCCGTCACGAATAAACGCAGCACTTCCATCTCCCGTGGCGACAGGCTCTGGAAGCGCGCCTGCACCTGGGTCACATTGGCCAAGACCGAAGTCGCGGCGGGCTCCGGTGCGCGGTAACTGCGCTGGGCACTGATCGCGCCGAGGGCCTTTTCGATCTCGCCGTGCAGGTGGTTCTTCTGGATCACCCCGGCCACACCCAACTCCTGCAAGCGGGTGAGAATCAGGCTGTTGGAAATCATGGTCAGCACCAGCACCTGGGTCGCGGGAAAGTGACGCAGGATGTACTCGATCAGCTTCAACCCATCGCCATAGGTGTCGTCACCCGGCATGTTGAAATCGGTGATCAGGACTTGCGGCCGGTGCTTGCGCAACTGCTCGATCAGTTGACTGGAACTGACCGCCTCGCCCACCAGGCTGTAGCGTGAATCACGCTGCACAATTTCGCGCACGCCCACCAGTACGATCGGGTGGTCATCGGCGATCACAACGTTCATTTCTCGCATTCTTTATCTTCCTTGTAATGGGCTTTCATCAAGTTTGCGACTCTGCCAGCAAGCACTGCGCAACCGCTGTAAGCCGTGCGCACACGCCTCGAATCTGCGTGGTGGCGTATGTATCCAGCGGTGCGTCGTACAGGGTGTTCTCCCATGCCTGACAAGCGCTGGACAGTTCCCCGGCACGCACACTGGCCAGCGCGCCGTTGAGGCTGTGCAAACGCTCACGTACGAGGGTGGCATCGCCGGCCGTCAGGCCTTGTTCGATCTGCTGCACATCCACCAGCAACGTGTCGGCCATCAGTTGGCGCATGGCCGGGGAAAGCTCGATCCAGCCTTCGCGGTCCCGGTCCACCTGCACCACCGGCAAGGCCGTGGCTCGCCGGCAGTGCGCCATTAACGCCTGGCGCAGCATGCTCAGGCTCAGCGGTTTGACCACCCACGCGTTCATGCCCACCGCCAGGCAACGCTCGCCCTCCTCGCGCAGGGCATTGGCGGTGACGCCGATGATCGGCACCTGGACGCCTTGTTCACGCAACGCGCGGGCCAGGTCGTAGCCGTTGAGGCGCGGCATATTGATGTCGGTGATCACCAGGTCGAACGGCTGCGAACCCCAGATTTGCAGCGCATGCTCGCCGTCACGCGCTACGGTGGGGTGGGCGCCAAGGGCCTCGAGCTGTTCTTGCAGCACGGCCTGGCTGACCGGGTTGTCTTCGGCGACCAGCACGCGCACGTTCAGGCACGGTGCGTCCAGGCACGGCGGCATCGGCGGTTGTTCCGCAGAGGGCAGGGTTTCCTGAAGCACCGGCAAGGTGATGAACAGCGAAAAACTGCTGCCCAACCCTGGCTCGCTGACCACGCGCATGCTGCCGCCCATCAACTCACTCAAGCGCGAGCAGATAGACAGGCCCAGGCCGGCGCCATTGCCGTCCTGGTCGCCCGCTACCTGATAAAACGGCTTGAACAACTGGTCCAGCGCCTTTTCCGGAATGCCCACGCCGGTGTCAGTGACCTGCCATTGCAGGGTCACTTTATCGTCAAGTAGTTGCTGCACCATCAGGCGCAAACGCACGCGCCCGGAGTCGGTGAACTTGATCGCGTTGCCCAGCAGGTTATGCAGGACCTGCCGGATGCGGCCAGCATCGCCAAGCAGTTGCGGCGGTAGCAGCGGGTCGATCTCGGCATCGATCTGCAAGCCTTTATTGCGCGCGGTCGCGCTGAACGCCAACACCGATTCCGCCACCAACTGGCCCGGGCTGAACGGCGCCGCTTCCACGGCCATTTGCCCGGATTCGATTTTCGATACATCCAGTACGTTGCTGATCAACTGGAACAGCACAGTGGACGAACCCTGGATAATTTCCAGGTAGTGGCGCTGGCGCTCGCTCATGTCGGTCAGGGCCATCAGTTCCAGGTTGCCGAGCACGCCGTACAGCGGGGTGCGGATTTCATGGCTCATGGTTGCCAGGAACACGGTTTTGGCCTCGTTGGCTTCGGTGGCTTCCTGGCGCGCCTGGGTCAGCAACTGGGCTTCGTCCACGTGTCGGGTGATGTCGTTGCAGCCGCAGAGGAACACGTCCTCACCTTCGTACCGCGCCGCCACCACCACGACCTGCAAGTACCGCCCCTCCACCGCCAGGCACATCTCGCCGGGGGTATCCGGGCCATCGTTGGCCTTGAGCACGTCGAGCAGCGGTGCGGTGCCCTGCAATTGCAGCGCGCGCTGGTTTTCCAGGAGTAACTGGTGATCGCTGCGGCGCACTACGCACAATCCCACCGGGGCGTTGTGCAGCATGATGCGGTTGAATGCCTCGCTCTCGAACAGACGCTCCTGCGCGCGTTGCGCCGGGCTGACGATGCGGGTCTTGTACCAATGGTTGATCCACCAGCCCAGCAGCACGGCCGCCAGAAACGTCAGGCCAAGGCCCAGCAGCGGCCATTTGGCGTAGCGCAGGAAATCCTGATAGCTGATGGCGTACAGGCCGGTCCAGTGCTCTCCACCCTCGCTGAGCATCTTGAAGCGCAAACCCTGGCTGTTGAAGCTCAGGCCCAGGGGCGCCATGTGTTCATCGCCGAGGCTGCCGAGCAACACGTCGCCCTGGGGCGAGATCAGGGTGAACTGGTTGTAGACCGACAGTTGCAGTACTCGCTCGATTTCGTCGACCTGCGAGGTGTCCACCACCGCCGCCAGCGTGAGCAGGCCCTGAGGCTGATTGGCCGGCAATACGGCGGCAGGCGCGTCGAGGCCGATCATCGCGACCACGCTGCGGCTGTTCTGGTACAACTGCGGCGGCGCACGCATCCAGCGCACGCGGCTGTCGGTCAGCAGGAGGCTTTGGCTCTGTTGCAGTTGCTGCAAGCGGCTCACCACGTCGCGGTACTGCTCGCGCAACAATGGCTGGTGCTGGCGCAAGCCGCCCACGCCGGGCACGGCCAGGCTGGCGACGGCATTGGGGGTGAACACGAACAGCTGCGGCGAGGCGTAAAACGAGCTGGCCCAGTAGCCGCCGTAGTAGTCAGTCAGTTGCACGCCAAACGCCAGTGCCCGGCGCGTGTCATCCGCCGAGAACGTCTCGGCGTGGGACAAGGTGAAGGGTAGCGACATCGCAAACCCCTTGGCCTGCAACACCACCTGCCCGCCTTCGTGCTGCAACTCCACCACCGAGGTCGACTGCACGGCCGGCAGCGGCGGCGCGTTGCTGCGGCTGTAGCCACTGGCCACGTTGCGCAGGAACGCCTCGTGCTCATGGATGATCTCCACCACGCGGGCGAAGTGGAACTCGACCTTTTCCTGTTCAGCGTCGAGCAACCGCGACACCGCCCAATAGCAACTGCTGGACAGCAACAAGGCGAGCCCCGTGAGCAATAACAGGGCTTTGTTCAAGCGTTGAGAGCTTTGCGCCAGCTTGTCCAGGCGCAGACTTGCATGTTTCATCGTCAGTACCGCAGAAGCCTGAATCAGGATATGGGGCCTATGCTTGATCCCGGCATTGGCCAATAACGCCCTGCTGACCGGGCGACCCTTCCTTCGGGCTTCTTGACTGTGTGACCCTGGCCACTCACATAAGTGCTGGCGCAGGGCCATCCTCGATTAACAGGGCGCTGAATTTTTCCGCCGCCACGGCATGGGAGATCAGGAAACCCTGCACCTGATCGCAGCGGATACGCCGCAACATCGCCAGCTCCGCCTGGGTCTCGGCGCCCTCGGCGATGGTGGTCAGCCCGAGTTTGCGGCCCAGCTCGACAATGCTTTGCAAGGCCGACGCCAGGCTTTCGTTCTCGGCACAGCCATGCACCAGTGACCGGTCGATCTTGACCTCGTTGAACGGCGTCGACACCAGGTTGAAGTAGGAACTGAACCCCTTGCCGAAGTCATCCTGCGCCAACCCAAAGCCCATCATGCGCAAGCGACATGCTCCAGCGTAGTAGTTACTGGGCAGCCGTGTGGTGGAGCTTTCCATCAATTCGAAGGTAATTTGCCGGGGTTCGGCGTCGCGGCTTTGCACCTGGGCAAGCAGGCGGTCGACCAGGTCGCTCTGGTCGAGCAAATGCGTGGGCAGGTTGATCGACACCGGCAGCCGGTAACCGAGTTGCGCCCACTGGGCCTGGGCGATGAGGGTTTGGCCGAGAATGCAGGTGAGCAAGCGGGTTTCCAGGTCAAGGCGCTCGATGTCGTCAAGAAACGCGCCGGGCATCAATAACCCTTCCACCGGGTGCACCCAGCGTGCCAGGGCTTCGGCGCCCACGATGCGCCCGTCATGCAGGGATTTTTTCGGCTGGAACCACGCCTGGATTTCACCATTGGCCAAGGCGCGCTCAAGGTTCTCCCGGGCATGGCTGACACCCCGGTGGCAACACGGCGTGCGCGCCTGCTCGGCGAGTTTGTCGAGGCAATCGCGCAGGGTGCGCACCTCGCGTTCGCGCACCGGCTTGGAGATTAGCCCGGCGACGGTCAGGCCGAGGTTCCCGGCCACCTGCCCGGCGCCCACCAGCATGCGCCGCGACGCCACGCTCATCAGCGCCAGCGCAGGCGGCGCGTGCATGCGGGCCAAGTGCTGGATCAGTTGCACACCGTCCATCCCCGGCATCATCAAGTCGCTGAGCAGCAGATCGTAGCGCTGTCGGGCCAGGCGTTGCAGCGCGGTGGCGCCATCCCAGACCACATCGACGTCAAACCCGCCGATGGCCTGGAAGACGTTGATCAAGTACTCATGCTGGAAAGGATGGTCTTCCACGATGAGTACGCGATAGGCGCTCAAAGCACCCTCCTCTGATAGCGATGCAGGCACTGGTAGAGGGCGCGCAGGGTGAACGGCTTGACCAGGCAATGATCCATGCCAGCGTTCAGGCAGCGCTCGGCTTCGTCGAGCATCGCGTTGGCGGTGGCCCCGATGATCGGCAGTGAGCAACCCAGGCGACGCAGTTGTTCGGTGAGTTCATAGCCGTTCATGCGTGGCATGTTGACGTCGGTGAGAATCATGTCGAACGCGGTATCACCCCACAATGACAGCGCTTCAATGCCGTCGCCGGCCAGCACCACGCTGCAGCCGAGCTCTTCCAACTGGTCGCGCAGGATCAACTGGTTGATCAGGTTGTCTTCGGCCACCAGCAGGCGCAGGTTGAGGCTGAACTCGGTGGGCTTCTCGCTGATCCTCGGCGACAACAACTCTTCGCTGCCCTGGGCGCGGCTGACCGCGCGGTTGAGCGCCTGCAGGTTGTTCAGGCCGATCTGCCAGGGATAAGCGCCATGCTCGTCGACCGCGGCCATCACCCGCGGCCCGGACCAATGCAGCAACTGGTCGGGCTCGGTCGGGCCGGGATACAGCTCGACCAATACCGCGCCGGGGTCGGCCTCGGCGGACTCCGGCGCACCGAGTTGCGCGCGCGCGCCCCAGCGACGCAACCAGCCGCCAACACTTTCCGCCAGCTCACGCACCGGCGACACCACATACACCCGCTCGCCGAGCAGCGGCTGCGCCCAGGGAGCCTGGTCGTCGTCGTTGACTTGCTCCAGCGGCAAGGTGAAGGAAAAGCTGCTGCCCAGGCCCGGTTCGCTGACCACCCGCAAGGTGCCGTTCATCAAGTGCATCAGGCGCTTGCAGATCGACAAGCCCAGGCCGCTGCCGGCGACCACATTCGCATTGCCGCTGACCTGGAAGAACGGCTCGAACAGGTACCGCTGGTCTTCCTCGGCGATGCCCTTGCCGGTGTCGACTACCTGCCACTGCAACATCGTGCGCTCGCCTTCACGGCTTTCCAGGCGCAGACGCAAGACAATCCGGCCGCTTTCGGTGAATTTCAGCGCGTTGTTCAGCAGGTTATTCAGGATCTGGCGGATGCGTGTGACATCCCCGCTCACGTGGTCGGGCAACTGCGGGTCGAGGCAGGCGAACAACTGCAGGCCCTTGCTTTGGGCGGCGCCTGCGTAGCCCTGGATCACTTCCTGCACCAACTCGATCGGTGAGAACGTGCTGAACTCTAGGGACAGTTGTCCCGCTTCGATTTTCGACACGTCCAGCACATCGCAGATCATTTGCAGCAAGTTCGCCGACGAGCCCTCGATGGCATTCAGGTAGCCACGCTGCTGGCTGTTAAGGTCGGTGCGCGCAAGCAATTCCAGGGTGCCCAGCACGCCATACAATGGCGTGCGGATTTCATGGCTCATGGTTGCCAGGAACAGGGTCTTGGCCTCATTCGCCGCGTCCGCCAGCGTGCGCGCCTGCTGCAGGGCCAACTCCACCTGCTTGCGTTCGGTGATGTCGCTGAAGGCGCAGATCAGCACCTCCTCACGCTGGTAACGGGTTGGCGCGAAACTCAAGTACAGGTGACGACCGTCGGCCATTTGCAGCTCGTCGGTGCTGCTTTGTTCCGACTCATCGAACGCGCGGCGAATCCAGCCGTGACACAGTTGCTGGCGCTCGTGGCCGTTGCCCAGCCATTGCCGGGACAGGGGGTTTTCCAGCACTACCTCGCCGTCGCTGCGGCGCAGCACGCACAAGGCCACTGGCGCGATACGAATCACCGCGCTGCTGAATGCCTCACTCTCCACCAGCGCTTCGATGCGATTGGCTGCCGGGATAATCAAACGCTGATCGATGCGCCGCACCAACCGCACCATCAACAAGCTGGCCGCTGCGCACAACAGCAGGCACAGCAGCAACGGCATGGCCAGGCTGGGCAACAGTGAACTCAGCTCCAGGCTGTAGACGATCTGCCACTGGGAGTAACCCAGGTGCTTGCGAATGGCCAAGCGATCCGGCAGCCAGCGGCTGCCTTCCCAACCAAAGCTGGCCGTGGCGTGATACTGGCGCAGCACCTGCGCAGCCGACGGTTGATGAGGCGTGCTGCTGAAAATCAGCTGCCCGGCGCCGTCAAGCAACATGAAGTCCCCGGCTTTTTCATGCTGCAGGGCGTTGATCAGGTCCGGGCCGTCCACCTCCAGCCCGAGCCAACCCGACGTGGGGCTACGGTCGTCGAGGCGGGTGAAGATGTATAGCGGTGAATCCAGGCGGCTCTGCTCAGTCAGCCACAACTCATCGCTGACCGAGACCTTGCCGGTGTCCACCGCCATCAACCGCTGCAATACCGGCTGCGGCACATTCTCCGGGGCCGCCCCAACGGTAAACAGGCGCTCCACCACCGGCTCGGCGCGCTGCGCGACGTAGATCAGGTTGACCTGGTTGACCTGCAGGTAATCAAGCAGGCGCCTAGTCAGCCAAAGGCTCCAGATATTGCCCGCCTCGCCCAAGGTGATGTGCAACTCTTCGGCCGGCACATTATTGAGGTTGCCCACGGGTGGCGTGACATGACGAACCGTCGACAGGCCGAGGCTTTTGAGCAGCGTCTGGCGGCTGACAAAAAAACTCTGCGCATCGGAAATCGCCTCATTCATATAACTGCGCCGTAGCGAAATTTCCTCATTCAACGCCGCACGCAAGTAGCTGTAGGCACCCACATACACGCCGAGCACCAATGCCAGGGCAAACAGCCGCAACAACTTGCGCGCGGCCTTGGGCGTCGAAAAAGAAGAGTCGAGTGGTTGCAGGAAATGTTTGAGCTTCATCGCCAAAAGAGTAAGCGTGGCGAGAGGGTAGTTGAATAAGACGGATCTCAAAGCCCCGCACTGCTTGCGCCGATGGAACTCTCGCGCAACACGCTGTTCTAGACACCTTCGTCGCTGCTTGCGTAGCATCGGCGGCTGTCCTTCGTGCACTTCATCAAACAGAGTTACCCATGACTATCCAGCAAACACCCGGGCACGTGCTGCCCGCGCGCAGCGCCGCCAAAATGGAAGCGGCCATGGCCGTGGGCGCCTTTGCGATCGGCACCGGCGAATTCGCCATCATGGGGCTGATGCCCGACATCGCCCACAACCTCAATCTCAGCGAACCGCAAGTGGGCCACGCCATCAGCGCCTACGCGCTGGGCGTGATGGTCGGCGCCCCGCTGCTGGCCATCCTCGGCGCCAAGTTGCTGCGCAAACACATGCTGCTATTGCTGATGGGCCTTTATGCCCTGGGCAACCTCGCCACGGCGTTTACCCCGACCTTCGGTTCGCTGGTGGCCTTCCGCTTTATCAGCGGCCTGCCCCACGGCGCCTACTTCGGCATCGCCGCCGTGGTCGCCTCCAGCATGGTGCCCAACGACAAACGCGCTGGCGCCGTCGCCCGCGTGATGATGGGCCTGACCCTGGCCATGCTGCTCGGCAACCCCATCGCGACCTTCCTCGGTCAACACTTTGGCTGGCGCTCGGCGTTCGCGCTGGTCAGTGCTATCGCCCTGTGCACCATCGCGCTGGTCTGGCAATTCGTACCGGATCGCCACGACGAACCCCGCAGCGACCCGCGCAAAGAACTGCGTGCCTTCACCAAACCGCAGGTGTGGATGGCGCTGTCCATTGGCGCTATTGGGTTTGCCGGGATGTTCTGCGTGTTCAGCTACCTGGCGCCGACCATGCTCGAAGTGACCAAAGTCTCGCCGCAGTGGATTCCCTTCGGTCTGGCCGCGTTTGGCGTAGGCGGCATCATCGGCAACATCGCCGGCGGCAAGCTGTTTGATCGCCTGCAATTTCGCGCAGTGGGCTGGATTATGGTGTGGTCGATGGCCGTGCTGATCTTCTTCACCTTCGCCGCGAGTTCGCTGTGGAGCGTACTGCTGGGCATCGGCCTGGTCGGCACCATGATCGCCATGGCCGCGCCGCTGCAAATCCGCTTGATGGACATTGCGCATGAAGCACCGAGCCTGGCGGCGGCGTCCAACCACGCGGCGTTCAACCTGGCGAATGCGCTGGGGCCGTGGTTCGGTGGGATGGCGATTACGGCGGGGTATGGGTGGACCAGCACGGGCTACATTGGCGCGGCTACGGCGCTGGTAGGCTTGGGCATCTACCTGATCGCCCGCCGTATGAAAGGCGGTCACTAAAGCCCTCCCACGATCCAATGTGGGAGCGGGCTTGCTCGCGAAAGCGGTGGGTCAGTCACTGAGTAAATGACTGCCCCACCCGCTCAGTCAGTCATCATGCATCAACCCCGAACCATACTCCCCGTAACTGCTCCCCAGCGCGTTGCCGCCAAAATTCATCTTGGCGGCCTTGCTGGGGCTGTGGTCGCCAAACGCTTGGCATCCCCCTGAATAACAAGGGTCGCTACTCAGGTCGCTACTCATGCCAGATGAACCCGACGAACAAGCGGCCAAGAGCAACGTGCCTGCGACCATCACGACTTTGACGAGGTTGGAGATCATTTTTTCAGTTCCCTTTGGGCTTATGGGCTGAGCGTAGGCCTCAATGCCGGTGAGAATTATGAAACTTTGCCGTAGGACAGGATCGGTTCAGGTTGATGTCGTTTTGGCGACGAATTATCCAGGCACATATTCTGATTGGCGATATCAACAGTTAGCCCCTACATATTAAAGCCGACCAGGCATCAATTCAGATGAACCTGCGGCCTACGTAGAGGGAAGCTCAAGTAATGGCTAAAGACGAAAAAACCAGTGAAAGCGTCGCTTCAAAAGCAGCCAAGCTGCTGGCGGATCCCACCACTCCGCCGGATGTGAAATCTGTGGCGGCTTCGGCGCTGACTCAGGCGCCCGACAAAAAGAAGAAATAAGCTGAAAACCGTGCCAGGGTGGCTGGAGCTCTGGCACTGGCCACCACGGCACCACGCCCATTCCTGTTAAACTGTCCGCCCTTCGCCTTATCCATCTCAGATCCTAATGTCCTCACCTATAGCACCAACGCCATCGTTCTCCCGTCGCTTCTCCGTTGCTCCGATGATGGATTGGACGGACAGACACTGCCGCTTCTTCCTGCGCCTGCTGTCCAAAAACGCCCTCCTCTACACCGAGATGGTCACCACCGGCGCAATCCTCCACGGCGACCACGAACGTTTCCTGCGCCATAACGAGGCCGAGCATCCACTCGCCCTGCAGTTGGGCGGTAGCGTCCCCGCCGACCTGGCCGCCTGCGCCCGCATGGCCCAGGACGCCGGCTACGACGAGGTGAACCTCAACGTCGGCTGCCCCAGCGACCGGGTGCAAAACAACATGATTGGCGCAATCCTGATGGCCCACCCGGCCTTGGTGGCGGATTGCGTTAAGGCGATGCAGGACGCGGTCTCGATCCCGGTGACGGTGAAGCACCGCATCGGCATCAACGGCCGGGACAGTTACGCCGAGCTGTGCGATTTCGTTGGCCAAGTGAAGGACGCGGGCTGCACCAGTTTTACCGTGCATGCGCGAATCGCCATTCTGGAAGGGCTGTCACCGAAGGAAAATCGGGACATCCCGCCCTTGCGCTACGACGTTGCCGCCCAGTTGAAGCAGGATTTCCCTGAACTGGAGATCATCCTCAACGGCGGCATCAAGACCCTCGAACAGTGCCAGGAGCATCTGCAGACCTTCGATGGCGTGATGCTGGGCCGCGAGGCTTATCACAATCCGTATTTGCTGGCCGAGGTGGATCAGCAGCTGTTTGGCAGCACGACACCTGTGATCACCCGCGCCGAGGCGTTGGCGCAGTTGCGTCCTTATATTGCCGAACACCTGGCGACAGGTGGCTCGATGCATCACATCACGCGCCACGCGCTGGGGCTGGGGACGGGTTTCCCGGGGGCGCGGAAGTTTCGGCAGTTGTTGTCGGTGGATATTCATAAGGCCAGTGATCCGCTGGCGTTGCTGGATATGGCCGGGGAGTTGTTGGAGGGGCGGTGATTTGGGTGTCAGTGGGTTTATTGGGTGGCTGACACGACGCCTTCGCGAGCAAGCCCGCTCCCACATTTGGATGGGGGGGGATGTCAGGAAGATGGGGCAAGGCTGCTCCCACCGTTTGATCGGGTGGTCATCGGGCAGTTGGGTTGAACCTGCTGGCTGTTTTGGCCTCCTATTGAGCATTGGCCGGTGATTCAAACGGCTGTTTTCAGGTTGTTGCCCTCGCAAACGATCGAATGCATTTGCGCCCTTGAGCGGCTGTCAGCGCTCGGGTAATGTCATCAGACCCACAGGACAGAGCACGCCCATGACTTCCAAGCTGGAACAACTCAAGCAATTCACCACTGTAGTAGCCGATACCGGCGATTTTTCTACCCTCGCCAAGCTCAAGCCGCAAGACGCCACTACCAACCCTTCCCTGCTGCTCAAGGCCGCGTCGATCCCAGGCTATGCCAAGCTGCTGGATGAGGCTGTTGCCGACTGCAACGGCGATGTAGGCCTGGCCAGCGACCGTTTTGCGGTAGCCGTCGGCCAGGAAATCCTGAAAGTGGTGCCCGGCCGCATTTCCACCGAGGTGGATGCCCGTCTGTCGTTCGACACTGACGCCGTCCTCAAGCGCGCCCATCGCCTGATCGACCTGTACGACAAGGCCGGCATTGGCCGTGACCGCGTGCTGATCAAGATCGCTTCCACCTGGGAAGGCATCCGCGCCGCCGAGCAGCTGGAAAAGGAAGGCATCCAGACCAACCTGACGCTGCTGTTCTCCTTCGCCCAGGCCGTGGCTTGCGCCGAAGCCGGCGTGTTCCTGATTTCGCCGTTCGTGGGCCGTATCTACGACTGGTACAAGAAGGCCAACGGTAACGATTACACCGGCTCCGAGGATCCGGGCGTGCAGTCGGTGACGCGCATCTACAACTACTACAAGGCCAATGGCTACAAGACCGTAGTAATGGGTGCAAGCTTCCGTAACCTGAGCCAGATCGAAGAGCTGGCTGGTTGCGACCGTCTGACCATCAGCCCGGACCTGCTGGAAAAACTCGCAGCCGACAACGGCAAGCTGGAACGCAAATTGTCGCCAGGCCATGCGGGCGAAGCTCGTGTGCACTTGACCGAAGCGCAGTTCCGTTGGGAATCCAACGAAGATGCGATGGCCACCGAGAAACTGGCCGAGGGCATTCGTCAGTTCGCCCGCGACCAGGAAAAACTCGAAGCGCTGTTGACCGCCAAGCTCTAAAAACGGCGGCGACAAAAAGGGCGGCACCTGTGAGGGTGCCGCCCTTTTTTTGTATTAGCCGATTTCGAGCCGAACTCAGTTAAAAATGTGGGAGGGGGCTTGCTCCCGAATACAGGCGTCAGTCGCTACATTCACTACTGACCCGCCGCTTTCGGGAGCAAGCCCCCTCCCACACTTTGACAGTGTTTCAGCTGGAAATTAGTGCCGCTCCAGCGCATTCACCAGGTCGTGGAACGCCTCGCGGTTGGAGTCGTTCAAGCCCATCAGGATCTTGTGGGCTTCCAGTACCTTGACCCGTACCACTTCCTCGGACTGGTCCTGGGACGGCAGGTCGGTCAGGCATTCCGGGCACGGGATCGGGCGGTCAACGATGTTGAACACTTGATCGAAGCCCATGGACTGCAACAGACGGGTGATGTCTTCGTGGGTGGTGACGACGGTCGGCAGCAGTCCGACCTTCTGCCGAGACAGAATGGACAACTTGGCCAACAGCCCAAGGGTGGTGCTATCGATGCTGCGGGTTTCGGTCAGATCGATCACGATCGCCGAGAAATTCAAGGCTGTGAAGATCCGCTCAATCGTCGCATCCAGCGCCGAACACAAGGTCAGGCGCACTTCACCGACAAACTTCAGGACAAAAGTCCCGTCTTGCTCGGCGAATTGGATTCTTCCGGTACTCATCAAAGATTCCTGCTCAACACCAATAGGGCGATATCATCCGGCATCTCCCCTAGCGTGGCCAATCCAAAAACCTGCCGCAGGCCATCCAGGCTGCCGCCCGCCGACCTGACCCGTTGGGGCAAGGCGGCTTCTTTCTCTTTGAGTGTAGGCTCTGGCAAAAGGTCCAGGATACCGTCGGACATCAGCGTCAGGCTGAACGTCGGCGGCAATTCCAGGATGTGGTCTTCGTAGGTGGCTTCATTGAACAAGCCAACCGGCAAACCACGCCCTTCCAGGTAGCGCACACTGTCTGGAGTGTATAAAACCGGCAATGGCAGGTGACCGCCAATGCTGTAGGTCAAAAGACCTGTTTCTTCATCAATCACGCCGCCGACCATCGTCACGTGCTTGCCCAGCTTGCAGCTGATCAGGCCCCGGTTGATGTGGCCCAGCACTTGCGAAGGGGTGAACTCCGGCAAGGTGCCATTGCGCTTGGACTCGAACAACAGCCGTGTAGTCATGAACTTCAACAACACGGTCACGAATGCGGAGGAGGCGCCGTGGCCGGAAACGTCGGCCAGGTAGAACGCGACACGCCGCTCATCAACGCGGAAGTAGTCGACGAAATCACCCGACAGGTACAGCGACGGGATGATCTGGTGGGCAAACTTGAACTCGTCGATGCTCCACGGGCTCACCGGCAGCATGTTCATCTGCACCTGGCGACCGGCGTTCTGGTCTTCCTGGAGCAGGTTCAGGCTGGCTTCGAGTTCGCGGTTGGCGGTTTCGAGCTTTTCACGGTAACGCTGGTTTTCCAGCAGCAGCCGTGCACGATCCAGGGCACGACGCACCGAGTGCTCCAGCACAGCCAGGTCTTCCAGGGGCTTGATCAGGTAGTCGGCAGCGCCGAGGCGCAAGGCCTCGACGGCATCGTTCATCACGCCGGCACCGGACACGACAATCACCGGCGTCTGCGGGGCGATGTCGGTCACCTGGCGGATCAGCTCAAGGCCGCCCACCTGGGGCATGCGCAGGTCGCAGATCACAAGGTCGGGCTTGTCGCGCTCGAATACCTGGAGACCCTGGAGGCCGTTGCTGGCCTGCAGGACGCTGAAGCCACTGTCTTCCAAATAGGCCGCAAGACTCGCGCGCACTACTTCGTCGTCATCGATTATCAGCAGCGTGGCACTGGTTTTCTGCATGTGGGCAAACGGCGCCAGAATTAGGTTGGCGTAGGCAGCTCGACAATGGCCGGGCTTACTACTGGATTCGCTTTCTAGCCTCTCTGTCCTACAAAACGCCGAGTTATTGCCGACGCACAAAGGTAAAGCAGAGGTGCCCTTCTAAGGCGCAGACGGTACTCCCATCCGCCAGGGGTTTCAAGCTCACGGCGATGGTCGCCGGGCGTCTTTACATCGCAAATCACCAGTAGTTATAAGAACGCATAAAACCGCGACTTAAAGTAAGCACGTAACCCACGGATAAACCTCGAATGCCGCCCACAAAAAAGGCGACCCGAGGGCCGCCTTCTTCTTTCAAGCCTGGGGCTTAAAAGTCGTCTACAACCTTGCCATCCTTGACCTTGAACTCGCGGTTCTGCAAGTAGGCGTTACGGATGAAGGTGTATTTGTCGCCGCTGATCAGCTTCTCGGAGGACAGCAGGCTGGCACGCGTGTCGACGATATTCAGGCCGAAGGTGCTGTTGCGCCAGCCGATATCGTTCATGTAGCGGTATGGCTGGGTGTAGCTGTCCACGTATTTGGACGGCGCGTCACGCAGGGTGCTTGGGCCCAGCAGTGGCAGCATCACGTAAGGACCGCTGTCGACGCCCCAGTAGCCGAGAGTCTGGCCGAAGTCTTCGTCGTTGCGTTGCAGCCCCATTTTGGTGCCGACATCAACGAAACCCAGCACGCCGAACGTGGTGTTCATCAGCAAACGGGCAGTGTCGACGCCTGCAGCGTGGGGCTTGAGTTGCAGCACATCGTTGGCAAAGTTGCCGACGTCGCCGATGTTGCGGAAGAAGTTGTGGATCCCGTCCTGCACGAACTGCGGGGTCACGAACTGATAGCCTTGAGCCAATGGCTTGAGGGCATAGGTATCAACGGTATCGTTGAAGGTGAAGATCGGGCGGTTGACGCTTTCCCATGGATCATCTTCCGAGGCCGCCTGGGCTACGAAAGGAACCAGCAAAATACTCGCACATACGGACAGCTGAGCTAGACATTGGCTCCAGCGCATAGCTTGAACTCCTTGAATGGTCTGTCATGGGCGCTATGCCCTGAATGAGGCCGTCAGTATATGACGGAAGTGTCAGATTAGGCAGCCTTGCAGAAATGTCATTCAGCAAATGCACAAAATTCCTACAATTGCTGCGGGTGTAACTTGCTTGTCACCCAAGTCCGGTAGCGTCACTGCTATTTCAGGGACGTCGAAATGCCACACGCCGAGATTGTTAGTGCCAGCACCCCGTCCTTGACGGCCGTACTGTTCGGGCTTAGTGGCTGCCTGGTGGACTTTGGTTCCCAGGCCCGCGCCGATTCCGCGCCTTCCAGCGATACCCATGCCACTGTCGGCGCTCTGAAGATCCTGCGCAGCCTCGAAGAACAGCGCGTCCCTTGTGCATGGCTGGACGAGTTGCCGGCGTCGGTTTCCACACCGCTGGCCGCCGGGCTACCCCGCTGGATCAAGGCTGCCAAGCCCTCCCCCACCCGCTGGCCGGCGCCCCACGCCTGCTGGCAGGCCCTGATGGAACTGAATATCGAACGCCTGGAAGGCTGCGTCCTGGTCAGCGGCGAGCCACGCCTGCTGCAATCGGGGCTCAATGCCGGGCTGTGGACCATCGGCCTGGCGTCCTGTGGCTCACTGTGCGGGCTTTCGCCGCAGCAATGGCAAGCACTCACCGAGAAGGAACGCGAGCATAAGCGCGCCAAAGCCACTGTCGCGCTCTATGGCCTGGGCGTGCATTCGGTGATTGACCACCTGGGCGAACTGCAGACCTGCCTGGCCGACATCAGCCTGCGCCAGCTCAAAGGCGAGAAGCCCTGATCGAGATCATGCACAGTAGGCGCCAGTGGATTAATCTACAGGTCAGCCCATAGACCTTTCCCGGCGTGCCGCGGTCTATGTCAGTGCCTATCGATAAAAGGAAGAACGCCATGCCTGCCCGCGAACAACTGCAAGAACAGGTCAAAATTTTGCGCGAGCAATTGGATCAGAATCCAGAAATGCCCCTCGAACAGCGCGAAGAGCTGCGAGATTTGATTGCTGAACTGGAAGTTCAGGAGCCACTGGAAGGTGCCATTCAGGATCCAAGCATCGCCGACGGTGTGAACCTGGCCGTAGAACGCTTCGAACTGGAGCACCCGGGCATTGCCGGGACCTTGCGCAATATTGTGGTGACCCTGGGTAACATCGGGATTTAACAGCCCGACACCTCTCAAATGTGGGAGCGGGCTTGCTCGCGAATGCGGTCCGTCAGCTGATACATAAGCTGGCTGATACACCGCTTTCGCGAGCAAGCCCGCTCCCACATTTATTTTGTGTGAAGGCTACTGTCGAGCCAGCCGCAGGTTCTGGAACTGCAGATCTTCCGTACTGCGGTACGGGTTGATATCGAGCCCGCCACGCCGCACATAGCGCGCATACACCGTCAGTTTCTCCGGCTTGAGCAAGCGCTGCAGATCGAGAAAGATCCGCTCCACGCACTGTTCATGGAAGTCCGAGTGCTGGCGGAAGCTCACCAGGTATTCCAGCAGGCTGGCATGATCCAGCGCCGCGCCGCGGTACTCCACCGCCACACTGCCCCAGTCAGGCTGGCTGGTCACCGGGCAGTTGGACTTGAGCAGATGACTGTGGACGCTCTCCTCCACCACGCGCGAATCGTCGCAACGCAACAGTTCCGGGCGCGGGTGCTCGTAGTTGCTGACGGTAATGTCCAGGTCATCAATGCACACACCCGGCAACGCGACCACGCCTTCGGCTTCAACCTCGCCCAGGCTGCGGATGCGCACGCCAACCGGCTTGCCGGCCGCTGCACTCAGGTCGGTGCGCAACGTCGCTTCAAGGCTTTGCACATCGGCAAACGCGGTTTGGTTCAGCGAGTTGAGGTACAACTTGAACGACTTCGACTCGATGATGTTCGGCGAGTCGGCCGGGATACTGAATTCACCGATGGCCACCACGGGTTTGCCGGATGGCAGCAGCCAGGACAGTTCGAAGCAGTTCCAGAAATCCACGCCTTTATACGGCAGGGTCTCGGCACTCAGGCCCAGCTCGGCCCACTTGGCGGCGCGAGGAATCGGGAACAGCAACGACGGGGTGTAGGTGGAGATGTATTCACTGGACTTGCCCAGCGGCGAATGTTCGGCTGCGGGATGCATGGCGGAAACCTGGCTAAATAAACGCCGCCATTCTACCCGCCTTTGCCCGTCAATGGCTTACTGGCTGACGGTCAGCTTGCCGACCATGCCCGCCTGGTAATGCCCCGGAATGTTGCAGGCAAACTCCAAGCCGGTGGCCTTGGTGAAGGTCCAGGTCAGCTCGGCGGTCTTGCCTGGCTCTACCAACACGCTGTTGGGGTCGTCGTGCTTCATGCCTGCCATATCACCATGCCCCATCGCACTGTGGTCCATTTTGCCCATGCCGGTCGCCGTCAGCATGCCGCTGGCCTGCATCTGCAGCATCTCTTTCTGATGCGCTGCGTGCATGGCGGCATCGCCAAGGTTGAATTCATGAAGCAACTGGCCTTTGTTGACCAGCACAAAGCGCACCGTCTCACCGGCTTTTACATCAATAGCCTTGGGCGAAAAGGAAATATCCTGCAGTACCACTTCCACGGTGCGCGTGGCCTTGGCGGCGGGCGCGGCCTCACCGAAGGCGAAGGTTTCAGCCGGGGATGCCAGCACCGGAAGACTCATCGCCATCAGGCAGCCCGCCAACAACCAGGATTTACGTAAAAACATGCTCACACTCCAAAGGTTCGGAATCAGTCTGTGGGACACTTTACGAACGCGCCGCTGCCAGCCAGCTGACTGCCAGATTACAACTTTGTCAGCTTGAGCCTGCTGCCGGATGTGCGCGGTATAACGTCTGTGTTCCCGTAAAACCATGAGCCGCCCATGAAACTGCTGATCGTCGAAGACCAACCGAAAACCGGCCACTACTTGCGCCAGGGGCTGGCCGAGGCCGGGTTCAACACCGAGCTGGTGGCCGACGGCACCAGCGGCCAGCACCTGGCGCTGACCGGTGACTACGACCTGTTGATCCTCGATGTGATGCTGCCAGGTCGCGATGGCTGGCAGATCCTCCAGGCCGTACGCAACGCCGGGCTCGACATGCCGGTACTGTTCCTTACCGCGCGGGACGCCGTGGAAGACCGGGTGCATGGCCTGGAACTGGGCGCCGACGATTACCTCGTCAAGCCCTTCGCCTTCTCCGAACTGCTGGCCCGGGTGCGCAGCCTGTTGCGCCGTGGCAGCAGCCCCCCCCAGGAAACCAGCCTGCAACTGGCCGACCTGCGCATGGACCTGATCCGCCGCCGGGTAGAGCGCGACGGCCAGCGCATCGACCTGACGGCCAAGGAGTTTTCCCTGCTGGAACTGCTGCTGCGCCGCCAGGGCGAAGTACTGCCCAAGTCGCTGATCGCCTCCCAGGTGTGGGACATGAACTTCGACAGCGATACCAACATCATCGAAGTCGCGATCCGCCGCCTGCGCCTGAAGGTCGACGACAACTTTCCCAACAAGCTGATCCATACGGTACGCGGCATGGGCTACGTGCTTGAGGAGCGGTTCAGTTGATGAAACGGATTTCCCTGGCCAGCCGCCTGGCACTGCTGTTTGCTGGCTGTACCGCCGTGGTTTCATTGCTGGCCGGCGTGCTGTTCAACCATGCCAGCGAGGCGCACTTTATCGAGCTGGACCAGCAGTTGCTCGACGGCAAGATGATAGCGCTGCGCAGCACATTGCAAGGTGCCGACACGCCAGAACGATTTGCCTTACGAGAAACAACGCTGCGAGAAGAACTCAATCGCCAGCCCGACCTGGCCCTGCGCATCACCACCGGCGATCAGCGCTGGTTCGACGGCGCTCCCGGCATCACCCTGCCCCAGGCGCCTGGCCTGCACAGCGTGCAGAACGCCGGCACCAATTACCGCGTGTACAACGCGCCGCTGATTCCTGGAAACGCTGACTCGCCACGCCTGACGCTGATGCTCGACATCACCCATCACCAACACTTCCTGCAACGCATGCAGCATCTGATCTGGCTGACCGTCGGCCTTTCCGCCCTGGCCACCGCCCTGCTCGGCGCTTGGGCCGCCCGCAGCGGGTTGCGACCGCTGAGGCGCATGAGCGAAGTCGCCAGCGGCGTCTCTGCCCACTCCCTGACCCAGCGCCTGCCCCAGGAACAAATGCCCGCCGAACTGGCGGAACTCGCCCAGTCCTTCAACGCGATGCTTGGCCGCCTGGACGATGCCTTCCAGCGCCTTTCGGCGTTTTCTGCCGACATCGCCCATGAACTGCGCACGCCACTGTCGAATTTGCTGACACAGACCCAAGTCATCCTCACGCAGCCACGGGCGCTGGAGGACTACCGCGAAGCCCTGCACAGCAACCTGGAAGAACTGCAATGGATGGCGCAGTTGGTCAACGACATGCTGTACCTGGCCAAGGCGGACCATGGGCTGCTGGTGCCCAAGCGCGAAACCCTGGTGCTGGCGGACGAGGTGGAGGCATTGCTGGAGTTTTTCGCACCGCTGGCGGAGGACGTCCAGGTGCGGCTGGTTCGGGAAGGCAACGCCAGCACTTCAGGTGACCGCAGCATGTTGCGCCGGGCGATTTCCAACCTGCTGGATAACGCGTTGCGGTTCACCCCGCCGGGTGGCGAAGTCAGCGTGCGGATTGTCGAGGGGATGCAAGGCGTGACGCTGAGTGTGCAAAACACCGGGGAAGGCATTCCCGAGGCATTGTTGCCACGGTTGTTTGACCGGTTTTACCGGGCAGATCCGGCGCGTCATGAAGGGAGCAGCGAGCATGCGGGGCTGGGTTTGGCGATTACCCAGTCGATTGTGCGGGCCCATGGGGGGCGGATTTTCTGTGAGTCGGGGGCGGGATGGGCGAGGTTTGTGATGGAGTTGCCGCAGGGGTATTGATGCAAGCTCTACCGGCCCTTTCGCGAGCAAGCCCGCTCCCACATTTTGACCGAGTGCATTCAGGAAGAACGCGGTCAAAATGTGGGAGCGGGCTTGCTCGCGAAGGCGGTCTTAAGAATTACGAATACCTGAGGGCATGCGCCGGCTCAATCTTCGCCGCCCGATACGCCGGATAGATGGTCGCCAAAAAGCTCAACACAAACCCCGCCGAGCAAATCAGCAACACATCCCCACCCTGCAACTGCGAAGGCAGGTTGCTGACGAAATACACGTCCGAACTGAAGATATGCTGCCCGGTCACCCGTTCCAGCCAACCCACCAGTTCACTGACGTTCAGCGCCGCAATCACGCCGAGGATGCCACCGATCAAGGTACCGACGATCCCGATCACCGTCCCCTGCACCATGAAGATCGCCATGATCTGCCGCGGCGTGGCGCCAATGGTGCGCAGGATCGCAATGTCGGCGCCCTTGTCGTTCACCACCATGATCAAGGTCGCGATGATGTTGAACGCCGCCACCGCGACGATCATCAGCAACAGCAGGCCGATCATGGTTTTTTCCATCTTCATCGCACTGAACAGGCTGCCCTGGGTGTGGGTCCAGTCGTCGGCCTTGTAGTCGGCACCGAGGCTGGCGGCGATATCCGCCGATACCTTGGGTGCGGCATACAAGTCTTTCACCGCCAGGCGCACGCTTTGCACCTGGTTCGGCTCCCAATGCTGTATCTCGGCGGCGTCGGCCATGTGGATCAGGGCCATGGAGCCATCCAGCTCCGCGCCCACCTTGAACACACCCACCACGTTCAAACGCTGCATACGCGGGGTGATGCCACCGGGCGCACTGCTGATTTCCGGCACGATCAGGGTCAGCTTGTCGCCGACGTTCAGGCGGAAACGCCGGGCGGTGATTTCGCCGATCACCACACCGAACTCGCCCGGTTTCAGGTCTTCCAGATGGCCCTGGACAATATGTTGGGCCACGATCGACACCTTGCCTTCCTGGGCCGGATCAACGCCACTGATCTCGATCGGCTGCATCGCGCCCTTGTAGGAGAGCATGCCGTCCATCTGTGTGAACGGTACGGCAGCGGTGACTTCCGGATTCTTCATCGCGGCATCTGCCACCGGCTGCCAGTCGCTGATGGGCTTCACGCCAACGATGGTCGCGTGGGGCACCATGCCGAGGATGCGTGAGCTCATTTCCCGCTGGAAACCGTTCATTACCGACAACACCACGATCATCGCCAGCACGCCGAGGGCGAGGCCGATCATCGAGGTCATCGAGATAAACGAAACAAAACGGTTGCGGCGCTTGGCGCGGGTATAGCGCGTGCCGATGAAAATCGATAACGGTCTGAACATTCGCGGGCACCGTTGAAAAAATAGAAAACCCGGCGCCGGGCGCCGGGCTTGAAACAGGTCAGATGGCGACCAGATGACCTTCCTGCAGGTGCAACACACGGTCCATCTGGCGGGCCATGCTCATGTCATGGGTCACCACCAGGAACGCGGTGCGCATCTGGGTGCTCAACTCCAGCATCAAGTCCTTGATGCCCTGGGCGGTGTGGGAGTCGAGGTTGCCGGTCGGCTCGTCGAGCATCACCAGCCCCGGGTTGTTGACCAGGGCACGGGCAATCGCCACACGCTGGCGCTCGCCGCCGGACAACTCAGCCGGCTTGTGCTCCAGGCGATGGCCCAGGCCGACGCGCTCCAGCAACGCCTGGGCACGCTGGCGTGCTTCCGGGATCGCGGTCTTGCCGATCAACAGCGGCATGCAGACGTTTTCCAGGGCGGTGAACTCGGGCAGCAAGTGGTGGAACTGGTACACAAAACCCAGCGAACGGTTGCGCAACTGGCCACGGGCCTTCTCGCCCAGGGCCGACAACTCTTCGCCGGCCAGCCAGACGCTGCCCTGGGACGGCGTATCAAGGCCGCCCAACAGGTTGAGCAAGGTACTTTTACCGGAACCGGAACTGCCGACGATCGCCACGCGTTCGCCCGGGTGCAGTTCCAGCTGCAGGTTGGACAGCACCACCACGGACTCCGGGCCTTCCTCGTAGGATTTGCCCAGGTTGCGGCAGCTCAGGATTGCTTTTTCACTCATGCCCGATTCACTCATAACGTAAAGCCTGCGCCGGCTGGGTACGTGCCGCGCGCCAGGCTGGATACAGGGTGGCAAGGAAACTCAGGACCAACGCGGCGCCGCCGACCATCAATACGTCCTGGCTCTGCACCTGGGACGGCAAGTAGTCGATGAAGTAGACGTCGGAGTTCAAGAATTTGTGGCCGATCAACACTTCCAGCCCGGCGATAGCAGCGCTGACGTTCAGCGCGGCGAGAATCCCCACCACGGTGCCGATCAAGGTGCCGACGACGCCGATCACCGTGCCCTGGACCATGAAGATCGCCATGATCTGCCCCGGCGTGGCGCCAAGGGTGCGCAGGATCGCGATGTCGCCCTTCTTGTCGTTCACCACCATCACCAGCGTGGAGATGATGTTGAAGGCGGCGACGGCGACGATCAGCAGCAACAGCAAGCCGATCATGGCTTTTTCCATGCGGATGGCCTGGTACAGGTTGCCGTGGGTACGGGTCCAGTCGCGGGCGTAGTACTGGTTTTCACCCAGGTGCTGGGCGATTTCCCACGAGGTACGCGGCGCGTCGAACAGGTCGTTGAATTTCAGGCGCAAGCCCTGGACCTGGTCCGGCTTCCAGCGATGCAGGCGGGCCAGGTCGGTCAGGTTGGTCAGGCCCAGGTAGCCGTCGATCTCACCGGCGCCGACATGGAAGATGCCAACCACGGTAAAGCGCTTCATGCGCGGGAACATGCCCGCCGGAGTCACGGTGACTTCCGGCGCGACGAAGGTCAGCTTGTCGCCGATGCCCACGCCGAGCTTGGCCGCCGCCTTGTCGCCGATAGCGATGCCAAAGCTGCCGGGCGACAAGTCGTCCAGTTTGCCCTGCTGCATGAAGTTATCGATGATCGAGACATTGCGTTCCTGCGCCGGGTCGATGGCATTGAGCAGGACTTTCTGCACCTTGCCGTCATTGGTCAACAGGCCCTGCATCTGGGTGAAGGGCGCAACCGCCAGCACTTTGGGGTTCTGCTTGACCTTCGCGGCCAGGCTTTGCCAGTCGCTGATGGGCTCACCCGACTCGATGGTCGCGTGGGGCACCATGCCCAGCACGCGGGTACGCATCTCATGATCGAAGCCGTTCATCACCGACAGCACCACAATCATCACGACAACGCCAAGGGCGAGCCCGATCATCGAGGTCAGGGAAATGAACGACACAAAATGATTGCGACGTTTTGCACGGGTATAACGCGTGCCAATAAATACGAAGAGAGGTCTGAACATGTCGGGGCTTGTTCGGAGGAAAAGAAGACGTCCTTGTGGCGGGGTCAGGTAAGCAGCTTTACACTCAGACCATCACCGCTGCCTTGGGTTCGCCATGTCGACATTAGATGAAGAAGATCGCCGCGAATACTACCGTATCGAGGACATGATCGCACTGGAAATTACCCCACTGTCGGGCCCGGAAGCGCTGAGCAAGGAAGTGTTGCTGGATGATTCGCCGCTGTTCAATCTGCTCAGCGAGTTGCACCTGAGTGAATTTGAATCCCAGCACTTGCTGCGCCAGATCGGCGAGCGGGACCGCACCTTGGCCGCCTTCCTCAAAGTGCAGAACAAACGCATGGATTTGCTCAGCCAGATCATGGCGCAAAGCCTGCTGGGCGAGATCGGTACGCCGCAGCCCGTGGTCATTTCCGAAGGCGGCATCGAGTTCCTGAACCCCACGGCGATCCAGCCCGACAGCCACCTGGCGGTCAAGCTGGTGCTGATGCCGCAAGCCCTCGGGCTGTTGCTGCGAGCCAAGGTTACCCATTGCGATGCCAAGACCGGTGGCTTTGAAATCGGCACGGAATTCGAAGCCATGACCGATGCCCAACGCCAGTTGCTGGCACGCTATATCCTGCAGAAACAGGCCCAGGAACGGCGCCTGGCGCGGGAAAAAAGCGACGAATCCGACACCTGAATACGATCATTGAATGGCGCGTCGCGTCATCCATCCAGCCAGGAACCCTGGCGTAAAGGAGCAACTGTGACCCTGATTTATGGCCACCGCGGTGCCAAAGGCGAAGCACCGGAAAACACCCTGACCAGCTTCCAGGAATGCCTCAAGCACGGCGTGCGCCGCTGCGAACTGGATTTGCACCTGTCCATGGACGGCGAGCTGATGGTCATCCACGACCCGACGCTCAAGCGCACCACCGACCGGCGCGGCAAGGTCGTCGAGTATTCAGCCGCCGACCTGGTGAAGATGGACGCGCGCAAAGGCGGCCCAGGCTGGGTCAACCCTTGCCCGATCCCGCGCCTGGAAGAGCTGTTCGAACAGTGCGACTTCGACCACTGGCAACTGGAAGTCAAAAGCGCATCGCGCACCCGTGCGGCAACCACCGTGCTGGCGATCCGTGAAATGGCTCAGCGTTTCGGGCTGATGGACAAGGTCACCGTGACCTCAAGCTCGCGGGAAGTGTTGAAAGCGGCGCTGGACCTCACCCCGGACCTGTCCCGCGGGCTGGTAGCCGAATACGCCTGGCTCGACCCGTTGAAGGTCGCGGCCAACTATGGCTGTGAGATTCTGGCGTTGAACTGGACGTTGTGCACCCCTGAGCGTCTGGAAAAAGCCCAGCGCCAGGGTTTGCACGTGTCCGTATGGACCGTCAACGAACCCGCGCTGATGCGCAGGCTCGCCGACTTCGGCGTAGATAGCCTGATTACAGACTTTCCCGGTTTGGCCACTGCCACCCTCGGGAATTACTGAAATCGGTCTCCCCGGCCGGCTCAGGCCACCGGCCGGAGCCGCTCAAAAAAGCCGGTTGAGGCCGTCGTAGGCCGCTACCCGATAGGCTTCAGCCATAGTCGGGTAGTTGAACGTGGTGTTGACGAAATACTTGAGGGTATTCAGCTCACCCGGCTGGTTCATGATCGCCTGGCCGATGTGCACGATCTCCGACGCCTGATAGCCGAAGCAATGCACGCCCAGCACTTCCAGAGTCTCGCGGTGGAACAGGATCTTCAGCATGCCCTGGGGCTCACCGGCGATCTGCGCACGCGCCATGCTCTTGAAGAACGCCTTGCCGACTTCATAAGGCACCTTGGCCTTGGTCAGTTCGTGCTCGTTCTTGCCGATCGAGCTGATCTCGGGAATCGTGTAGATCCCGGTCGGCACGTCGTTGACGTAGCGCCAGCTGCCGTTGTCGACAATGCTGCCAGCGGCCGAGCGGCCCTGGTCATGGGCGGCACTGGCCAGGCTTGGCCAGCCGATCACGTCACCGGCACCGTAGATGTTCGGTACGCAGGTGCGGTAGTTCTCGTCGACTTCGATCTGGCCACGGCTGTTGACCTTCACACCGATGTTTTCCATGCCCAGCTTGTCGGTGTTGCCGGTACGGCCGTTGCACCACAGCAAGGCGTCGGCCTTGATCTTCTTGCCGGATTTCAGGTGCAGGATCACACCGTTGTCCAGGCCTTCGACCCGCTCGTACTCTTCGTTGTGGCGCACGGTGATGTTGTTGTTGCTGAAGTGGTAACTCAACGCCTGGGAAATTTCCGAGTCGAGGAAGCTCAGCAACTGGTCGCGGTTATCCACCAGCTCGACCAATACACCCAGGCCGCTGAAGATCGAGGCGTATTCACAGCCGATCACGCCGGCGCCGTAGATGATCAGTTTGCGCGGGGTGTGGCCCAGGCTGAGGATGGTGTCTCTATCGTAGATACGCGGGTGGTGGAAATCGATATCCGCCGGGCGATACGGACGCGAGCCGGTGGCGATGATGATGTGCTTGGCTACCAGCTTCTCGACCACGCCGTTGGCGCAGACCACTTCGACGGTTTGCTCGTCGGCGAAGCTGCCGGTGCCGAAGAACAGGTCGACGCGGTTACGGGCATAGAAGCCGGTACGCGAGGCAACCTGTTTGGAAATGACTTTTTCAGCGCTCTTGAGCACGTCCGGGAACGAAAACCAGCGCGGCTCACCAATGGCCCGGAACATCGGGTTGGTGTTGAACTGCATGATCTGGCGCACCGAGTGACGCAAGGCCTTGGACGGGATGGTACCCAGGTGGGTGCAGTTACCGCCGACCTGGCGACGGCTATCGACCATCGCCACCTTGCGCCCTGCTTTGGCGGCGTTCATCGCCGCACCTTCTCCAGCTGGGCCGGAACCCAGTACCACCACGTCGTAGTTGTAGACAGCCATGCGTACTCCTCAGAACAGGCCAGGGCGCACGGTTGGACGCCTGGCTAAATCATGCCGCGGCCAGCGGTCATGAAGGATCAATGTGGCTCAAGTGTGTGAGCCGGGGCACAGTCTATAGAACGCTCAACGTCGCGCACATTAACCCTTGGTCGCGTCGTAGGCCAGTTTTGCCTTTACTACACGGCGCTCGTTATTGAATTAACCTGTAGGCAAGCACCTTTTCAGGACTGGCCATTATGAAGCATGTCGTCATTTGTTTATTGCTGATGTTTTCGGTCCCGGTTCTGGCGAATGAGGCTGATCGCCTCAAACAAGCCGATTTTCCGCCGCAATCTCATCAACTGGTGCTGAAAAACCAGGCCGTCCTGACCTACCTGTGGGCAGACGTCTATGCGGCGGCATTGTTCGCCCCGGCTGACCTGAGCGCCAAACAAGCCCTGGATCAGCAAAAAGACCTGCGCCTGGAGCTGTATTACTTTCGCGATATCGACCGCAACGATGTGATCAAGGCCGCCACTGCCACCCTCGAACGTCAGCAAACACCCGCCACCCTCGCCCGCCTGAAGCCTGAACTGGATCAATTGCACAAAAGCTTCCGCAACATCCGCAGCGGCGACCGTTATGCGCTGGACTTCCAGCCTCAGCGCGGCCTGAACCTGGAAATCAACGGCACGGTGGTGTTCAGCAGTCGCAATGACGAGCTGGCCAAGGCTTACCTGGGAATCTGGCTGGCACCAAAAGGCTTGTCCGACAGCCTGCGTAACACCCTCCTCAACTGATCGCAAAAACCCTGTGGGAGCGGGCTTGCTCGCGAATGCGGTGTGTCAGTGGCTCATAAGCTGACTGACACACCGCATTCGCGAACAAGCCCGCTCCCGCATTGGATTTTCATCACCGGGAGGCCTGCGGCAATTTGCCAGCTTGCTATCGGTTTTTTGTTGCCTGTGGTGGCTTATACACATATCGTTACAAAACTGTTCAGCGCCAGCCTCGTGCCAGAGCTTCAACAGCAAGGACGGTTGCGACCAGGGATTACTAATAAGATAGCCAAAATGAGTGCATGACATGTCCACTACAACGGGCAAGGGCAAGGCGATCTTTCGCGTTGTCAGCGGTAACTTCCTTGAGATGTTCGACTTCATGGTCTACGGCTTCTACGCCACGGCCATTGCCAAGACATTTTTCCCCACCGACAGCGCGTTCGCGTCCCTGATGCTGTCCCTGGCGACCTTTGGTGCCGGGTTCCTGATGCGTCCGCTGGGCGCGATTTTCCTCGGTGCCTATATCGACCGTCACGGCCGTAAAAAGGGCCTGGTGATCACCCTGGCGATGATGGCCGCCGGTACCGTGCTGATCGCCTGCGTTCCCGGGTATGCCACCCTGGGCGTCGCGGCGCCGTTGCTGGTGCTGTTCGGCCGCCTGCTGCAAGGCTTCTCCGCCGGTGTCGAACTGGGCGGCGTGTCGGTGTACCTGGCGGAAATCGCCACTGCGGGCCGTAAAGGCTTCTTCGTCAGCTGGCAGTCCGCCAGCCAGCAAGCCGCCGTGGTATTCGCCGGCCTGCTGGGCGTAGGCCTCAACCACTGGCTCAGCCCGGAAGAAATGGGTGACTGGGGCTGGCGCGTGCCGTTCCTGATCGGCTGCCTGATCGTGCCGGTGATCTTCGTGATTCGTCGCTCCCTGGAAGAAACCCCGGAATTCCAGGCGCGCAAACACCGCCCTACCCTGCAGGAAATCGTCCGCTCGATCGGCCAGAACTTCGGCATCGTCATCGCCGGCATGGCGCTGGTGGTGATGACCACCGTGTCGTTCTACCTGATCACCGCCTACACCCCGACCTTCGGCAAGGCCGAACTGCACCTGTCGGACTTCGACGCGCTGCTGGTCACTGTGTGCGTGGGCATCTCGAACTTCATCTGGCTGCCGGTGATGGGCGCGGTGTCCGACAAGATCGGGCGTAAACCCCTGCTGCTGGGGGCGACTATTCTGGCGATCCTCACCGCTTATCCAGCGCTGTCCTGGCTGGTGGCCAATCCGAGCTTCAGCCATCTGCTGATCGTGCTGCTCTGGCTGTCGTTCCTGTATGGCTCGTACAACGGCGCGATGGTTGTAGCGCTGACCGAGATCATGCCGGTAGAAGTGCGCACCACCGGCTTCTCCCTGGCCTATAGCCTGGCAACGGCGACCTTTGGTGGTTTCACACCAGCGGCGTGTACCTACCTGATCCACGTGCTGGACAACAAGGCCGCACCGGGCATCTGGCTCAGCGGCGCGGCGGTGCTGGGCTTGATCGCCACATTGATTCTGTTCAAGGGCAACCGGCATGAACTGCGTACCGCGCAGGCCTCTGTAGTCGGCGGCGCTTGATAGGCCGCTTTCGCGAGCAAGCCCGCTCCCACATTTGAAATGTATTCACAAATCAAAATGTGGGAGCTGGCTTGCCTGCGATGAGGCCGGTACAAGCAACACAAAAACAACAGACATAAAAAAGCCCCGAATCAGTCGGGGCTTTTTCATTTACCGCTGATGCTTAGCGCGGGAATGCTGGCGGGTTAACCCCGGCCATGTCTTCCATCACACGAACCACCTGGCAGCTGTAACCGAATTCGTTGTCGTACCAGACGTACAGAACAACGCGGTTGTCTTGAGTGATGGTCGCTTCAGCGTCCACCACACCGGCGTGGCGCGAGCCCACGAAGTCGGTGGAAACCACTTCCTGCGAGTTGACGAAGTCGATTTGCTTGTGCAGATCGGAGTGCAGCGCCATGTAGCGCAGGTACTCGTTCATCTCTTCACGGGTGGCGGCTTTCTCAAGGTTCAGGTTGAGAATGGCCATCGACACGTTCGGCGTCGGCACACGGATCGCGTTACCGGTCAGCTTGCCGGCCAGCTCAGGCAGGGCCTTGGCAGCAGCGGTGGCAGCACCGGTCTCGGTGATCACCATGTTCAGCGCGGCGCTACGGCCACGGCGATCGCCCTTGTGGAAGTTGTCGATCAGGTTCTGGTCGTTGGTGTACGAGTGAACCGTTTCAACGTGACCGTTAACGATGCCGAACTTGTCATTCACAGCCTTCAGCACCGGCACGATGGCGTTGGTGGTGCAGGAAGCGGCGGACACGATCTTGTCGTCAGCGGTGATTTCACCGTGGTTGATGCCGTGCACGATGTTCTTCAGCTTGCCCTTGCCAGGCGCAGTCAGGACAACGCGGTCGATACCCGGGCACGCCAGGTGCTGGCCCAGGCCCTCGGCATCACGCCACACACCGGTGTTGTCCACCAGCAGTGCGTCCTTGATGCCGTACTGGGTGTAATCCACCTCAGACGGGTTCTTCGCGTAGATCACCTGGATCAGGTTACCGTTGGCGGTGATGGTGTTGTTTTCTTCGTCGATGACGATGGTGCCGTTGAACGGACCGTGGACCGAGTCACGACGCAGCAGGCTCGCGCGCTTGGTCAGGTCGTTTTCAGCACCTTTACGCACCACGATGGCACGCAGGCGCAGGCCGTCGCCGCCACCGGTTTTTTCGATCAGGATGCGCGCCAGCAGGCGGCCGATACGACCGAAACCGTACAGCACAACGTCGGTGCCTTTGCGGGCTGCGGCGTTTTGCTGGCCAACCACGTCGGCCATTTCTTCACGTACGAACTGCTCGGCGGTGCGGCCAGCGCCTTCCTTGCGGAATTTATAGGCCAGCTTGCCCAGGTCTACCGAAGCCGCGCCGAGCTTGAGCTCGCTCATGGCTTTAAGCAGAGGGAATGTTTCGTGGACGGAGAGTTCGCTATCGTCGGCAGAACGATGGCGAGCAAAGCGATGAGCCTTGAGAATCGCGATGACTGATTGGTTGATCAGGCTGCGGCCATAGATCGAGCTCACCACGTTGTTATTGCGGTATAGCTGACCGATAAGCGGAATCATCGCTTCAGCGAGTGCTTCACGGTCGATCCATTCACCAAGACACTGGTCGGGCTTCTGAGTCACGGGAACCTTCCACATGTAGGGGCAGAAAAAAGGGGCTACATTATGCCGCCCGACCGCCCTCGGAGCAATGCGCGGCCCGCAACAAAACCCCTTGCAAAAAAATATCGCCCCTCTGCAGCCCAGTAAATACGCGGCTTCCAGCGCACCCCCTGTTGGACCAATGTGACAAAGTGTCCGTAACCCTCCGAAACATACACCGATTTCGGCACTACATAATGAGTCAAAAGGCACCTTTGTTTGTCTTAGCCACTACATTTCCTACAAACCGTAATAGGCTCAGTCAGCAACTGACAGGCGGCACTCCGGGCCGTTACAATTACCGACTTTGTCGCAACGCTTGGAGCTCAACCTTCCGTGCCCGTTCTGCGTCTACCGCTTCTCCCTGCCGCGGCAGGTAAACAGCACTGGGGCAATCTGCCCGGTGCCGCCCTGAGCCTGGCCATCGCCGAGGCTGCCAGCGCTGCCAAGCGCTTTACCCTGCTGCTCACCGCCGACAGCCAAAGTGCCGAGCGGCTGGAACAGGAGCTGAGTTTCTTCGCCCCCGATTTGCCGGTACTGCATTTTCCGGACTGGGAAACCCTGCCCTACGATCTGTTCTCGCCGCACCAGGACATCATTTCCCAGCGCATCGCCAGCCTGTACCGCTTGCCGGAACTGGCCCACGGCGTGCTGGTGGTGCCGATCACCACGGCCCTGCACCGCTTGGCACCGACCAAGTTCCTGCTGGGCAGCAGCCTGGTGCTGGATATCGGCCAGAAGCTCGATGTGGAGCAAATGCGCACCCGGCTTGAGGCCAGCGGCTATCGCTGCGTCGACACGGTGTACGAGCACGGTGAGTTCGCCGTGCGTGGCGCGTTGATCGACCTGTTCCCGATGGGCAGCAAACTGCCCTACCGGATCGACCTGTTCGACGACGAAATCGAAACCCTGCGCACCTTCGATCCGGAAAACCAGCGCTCCATCGACAAGGTGCAGTCGATCAAGCTGCTGCCGGCCCGGGAGTTCCCGCTGCAAAAAGACGCGGTCACGCGCTTCAAGGCACGTTTCCGCGAGCGCTTCGACGTGGACTTCCGTCGCTGCCCGATCTTCCAGGACTTGAGCAGCGGGATTACCCCCGCCGGTATCGAGTATTACCTGCCGCTGTTCTTCGACGAAACCTCCACGCTCTTCGATTACCTGCCTCAGGACACCCAGGTGTTCTCGCTGCCAGGCATCGAACAGGCAGCGGAGAATTTCTGGAATGACGTGCGCAACCGTTATGAAGAACGCCGCGTCGACCCGTCCCGTCCTTTATTGCCACCGGCCGAGCTGTTCCTGCCGGTGGAAGACTGCTTCGCCCGCCTGAAAAACTGGCCGCGGGTAGTCGCCAGCCAGCAGGACGTGGATGCAGGCGCCGGCCGCGAGCGCTTTCCGGCGCAAGCGCTGCCGAACCTGGCGATTGAAGCCAAGGCTAACCAGCCGCTGGAAGCGCTGTCGAATTTCCTCGGTGACTTCCCCGGCCGCGTGCTGTTTACCGCCGAGTCCGCCGGGCGCCGCGAGGTGCTGCTGGAGTTGCTGGAACGCCTGAAGCTGCGGCCGAAAACCGTCGATAGCTGGCCGGACTTTGTCGCGAGCAAGGACCGCCTGGCGATCACCATCGCACCGCTGGACGAAGGCCTGCTGCTGGACGACCCGGCCCTGGCACTGATTGCCGAAAGCCCGCTGTTCGGTCAACGGGTGATGCAGCGTCGCCGCCGCGAAAAGCGCGCCGATGCCAACAACGATGCGGTGATCAAGAATCTCACCGAACTGCGCGAAGGCGCGCCGGTGGTGCATATCGACCACGGCGTGGGCCGTTACCTGGGCCTGCAGACCCTGGAGATCGACAACCAGGCCGCCGAATTCCTCACCATGGAATATGCCGAGGGCGCCAAGCTTTATGTGCCCGTGGCCAACCTGCACCTGATCGCCCGCTACACCGGCAGCGACGACGCCCTCGCGCCGTTGCACCGCCTGGGCTCCGAGACCTGGCAGAAAGCCAAGCGCAAGGCCGCCGAACAGGTACGCGATGTGGCCGCCGAGTTGCTCGACATCTATGCCCGTCGCGCCGCCCGCGAAGGTTATGCGTTTGCCGACCCAAAAGCCGACTACGCCACCTTCAGCGCCGGCTTCGCCTTCGAAGAAACCCCGGACCAGCAAACCACCATCGATGCCGTGCGCGCCGACATGCTGGCGCCCAAGCCGATGGACCGCCTGGTGTGCGGCGACGTGGGCTTCGGCAAGACCGAAGTGGCAATGCGCGCAGCGTTTATTGCGGTGCACGGTGGCCGCCAAGTGGCGATCCTCGTCCCCACCACCCTGCTCGCCCAGCAGCACTACAACAGCTTTCGCGACCGCTTTGCCGACTGGCCGGTGACTGTGGAGGTGATGAGCCGCTTCAAATCGGCCAAGGAAGTGAATGCGGCCATCGCCGACCTGGCGGAAGGCAAGATCGACATTGTCATCGGCACTCACAAGCTGCTGTCGGATGACGTGAAGATCAAGAACCTCGGGCTGGTGATCATCGACGAAGAACACCGCTTCGGGGTTCGCCAGAAAGAACAGCTCAAGGCCCTGCGCAGTGAAGTCGACATCCTGACGCTCACCGCCACGCCGATTCCGCGCACGCTGAACATGGCGGTGTCGGGCATGCGCGACCTCTCGATCATCGCCACGCCGCCGGCGCGCCGGTTGTCGGTGCGCACCTTCGTCATGGAGCAGAACAAAAGCACGGTCAAGGAAGCCCTGCTGCGTGAGTTGCTGCGCGGCGGCCAGGTGTACTACCTGCACAACGATGTAAAAACCATCGAGAAATGCGCCGCCGACCTCGCCGAACTGGTGCCGGAAGCACGGATCGCCATCGGCCACGGGCAGATGCGCGAGCGCGAACTCGAACAGGTGATGAGCGACTTCTATCACAAGCGCTTCAACGTGCTGATCGCCTCGACCATCATCGAGACCGGCATCGACGTGCCGAGCGCCAACACCATCATCATCGAGCGCGCCGACAAGTTCGGCCTGGCGCAGCTGCATCAGTTGCGCGGCCGGGTCGGGCGCAGCCACCACCAGGCGTATGCCTATCTGCTGACGCCGCCGCGCCAGCAGATCACTTCCGACGCCGAGAAGCGCCTGGAAGCGATCGCCAACACCCAGGACCTCGGCGCCGGCTTTGTGCTGGCCACCAACGACCTGGAAATCCGCGGCGCCGGCGAACTGCTGGGCGACGGCCAGAGCGGGCAGATCCAGGCCGTCGGCTTCACCCTGTATATGGAAATGCTCGAGCGCGCGGTGAAGTCCATCCGCAAGGGCGAACAACCGAACCTCGACCAACCGCTGGGTGGCGGCCCGGAGATCAACCTGCGCCTGCCGGCGCTGATCCCCGAAGACTACCTGCCGGATGTGCACGCGCGACTGATCCTGTACAAGCGCATCGCCTCGGCCACCGACGAAGAAGGTCTCAAGGACCTTCAAGTGGAGATGATCGATCGCTTCGGCCTGTTGCCGGAGCCGACCAAGAACCTGGTGCGCCTGACCCTGCTCAAACTGCAGGCCGAGCAACTGGGCATCAAGAAGGTCGACGCCGGGCCGCAAGGTGGGCGTATCGAATTCGAAGCGCAGACGCCGGTGGACCCACTGGTGCTGATCAAGCTGATTCAGGGCCAGCCCAATCGCTACAAGTTCGAAGGGGCTACGCTGTTCAAATTCATGGTGCCGATGGAACGCGCCGAAGAACGCTTTAATACACTGGAGGCGCTGTTTGAGCGCCTCATCCCGAAATCTGCTTGAAGGACGCCCCAATGCGCCTGTTCCGCATTTTGAGCTTGTTGTTGGTGGTCGTTGCGCCTTCGGCGTTCGCCGACAGCCCGTACCTAGTGGAGATGATCCTGGTGCGCCAGAACGCCGAGCCGGTGATCAACAGCCGTGCGGCGCCGGAAAACTGGGACGCCGGCGCACCACGCCTGGGGACTGACAAAATGAGCCCGCCACGACTGGGCAATATTGTCGAGAAGCTGCAAGCCAGCAGCGACTACACCGTATTGCTGCACAAGTCCTGGGAACAGAATCTCGGTGAGCAACCGGTGAAGCTGGCCATCAGCGATGGCCAGGAACAGTTCGGCCAGTTCCCCATCGAAGGCACCCTGAACCTGCAGCTTGGACGCTTTACCGATATCGACGCAGACTTCTGGGTCAACCAGTTCGACGCCAACGGCAGCGTCATCGCCAGCGAACACCTCAGCCAGCAAGACGTGCGCACCAAGAACAACCAGCTCAACTACCTGGACGGCGGCCACCTCGCCCTGCTGATCAAGATCACTTCGCTGACCGCCAAGCCGCCCAGCGCTCCACCGCCCGATGTCCAGGACTGATCCAGCACCATGCCCCTGACGTCGTCGTTGACCAAACCCCTGGCCCCTTCGTGGGCCAATCGCTTTAAAGAGCAAAGCCTCGAGCGTGGCCGACGCTACGCCCTGGAAAACCGCGTGCGTATCGTCGAGTCCGGCGACAGCACCATCATTGCCAGCTGCGAAGGCTCGGGTGGCAATGTCTACCGCCAGACCATTTCGCTGCGCGAATCCGCCAAGGGCACGCTGATCCTGGTAGACAGCCGCTGCACCTGCCCCGTGCACACCAACTGCAAACACATCGCCGCCGTGCTGCTCAAGGTCCAGGAAACCCTGGCCTACCCGGAGGCGGCCCAGGATGCCGAGTTGCTGGAGAAGCTCCAGGCGGTGCTGGATAACCGCGTGGTGTTGCCGCAAGTGGTGATGGAAGACGTGCAACCGGTGCCGCGCCTGTGGCTGGCGAGTATCGAGTTCAGTGCCTTCGAGCCGCGCAACGGCAAGATGCAGCGTTATATCCAGCATCGCGCGGCGTTGTCCTTCAACTATTTGGGCAACTACGTCAGCGGCCAGAAGAACGCCGACATTATCGTGCGCCAGGAACAGCAGAGCCTGCGGATCAAGCGCCACCCCGAGGTGGAGCAGCAGTTTCGCGAACAGCTGCGCCTGCTGGGCTTCAAGATCGCCACCCGCCAGAGCAAGGCCCTGCCGGAAAGCGCCGGCGAGCTGTTCGAGATGGTCAATGACAGCGCGTGGCTGAACTTCACCCTGAATGCCTCGCCGAACCTGCGCGCCCAGGGTTGGGAACTACAGATCGACGAAGATTTCGGTTTTGACCTGAGCGCCGTCGACGACTGGTACGCCAGCGTCGACGAGATGCCGGAGCGCGACTGGTTCGATCTGGAACTGGGGATCATCGTCAACGGCGAACGCCTGAGTCTTCTGCCGATCCTGTTGAACCTGATGCGCTCTCACACCGAGATCCTCAACCCGGAAAAACTCGCCCGGCGTCGCGATGACGAACTGATCCTGGTGAACATTCCCGGCCTGCCCAACGGCCACGGCCCGCTGCAAGTCGCGCTGCCTTACGGCCGGCTGAAACCGGTACTGGCGACCCTGGGCGAGTTCTACCTGCAAGAGCCCGGCACCACCGCGCTGCGCCTGGCCAAGGCCGACGCGATTCGCCTGAACCCGCTGGAAGACCTGCCGCTGCAATGGGAAGGCGGCGAAAAGATCCGCAACTTCGCCCAGCGCCTGCGGGACATCAAGGATTTCAGCTGCGAAGCGCCGGAAGGCTTGAACGCAACGTTGCGCCCTTATCAACTGGAAGGCCTGAGCTGGATGCAGTCGCTGCGCCAACTCGACGTCGGCGGGATTCTCGCGGATGACATGGGCCTGGGCAAAACCCTGCAAACCCTGGCGCATATTCTCAGCGAGAAAATCGCCGGACGCCTGGACCGCCCGTGCATGGTGGTGATGCCCACCAGCCTGATCCCGAACTGGCTCGACGAAGCGGCGCACTTCACGCCGCAGCTCAAAGTCATGGCTTTGTACGGCGCGGGGCGCAAGAAACATTTCCCTCAGTTGCAGGACTACGACCTGCTGCTGACCACCTACGCCCTGCTGCCCAAGGACATCGAGCAACTGGCCGCCCTGCCCTTGCACGTGCTGATCCTTGACGAAGCGCAGTACATCAAGAACCCCAACAGCAAGGCCGCCCAGGCGGCCCGCGAGCTGAACGCCCGCCAGCGCCTGTGCCTCAGCGGTACACCGCTGGAAAACCACTTGGGCGAGCTGTGGTCGCTGTTCCACTTCCTGCTGCCGGGTTGGCTGGGGGACGTGAAGAGCTTCAACCGCGATTACCGCGTACCGATCGAAAAGCGCGGCAGCGATGTGCGATTGCAGCACCTTAATGGTCGGATCAAGCCGTTCCTGCTGCGTCGCACCAAGGAGCAGGTGGCGACCGAGCTGCCGCCCAAGACCGAGATCATCCACTGGGTCGACCTCAACGAAGCCCAACGCGACGTGTACGAAACCATGCGCCTGGCGATGGACAAGAAAGTCCGCGACGAGATTACCCGCAAGGGTGTGGCGCGCAGCCAGATCATCATCCTGGAGGCGCTGCTCAAGTTGCGCCAGGTGTGCTGTGATTTACGCCTGGTCAATGATGCAACCCTGCCGGCAAAGGGCAGTAGCTCGGGCAAACTCGACAGCTTGATGGAGATGCTCGAAGAGCTGTTTGCCGAAGGCCGCAGGATTCTGCTGTTTTCCCAGTTCACTTCGATGCTGAGCCTGATCGAGGCCGAGTTGAAGAAGCGTGGCGTGGCTTATGCGCTGCTTACCGGTCAGACGCGGGATCGGCGCACGCCGGTGAAAGACTTCCAGAGCGGCAAGCTGCAGATCTTCCTGATCAGCCTGAAGGCAGGCGGCGTCGGACTTAACCTGACGGAAGCCGACACGGTGATTCACTACGACCCGTGGTGGAACCCGGCCACGGAAAACCAGGCCACCGACCGTGCGTACCGCATCGGCCAGGAGAAGCCGGTATTCGTCTACAAGATGATTGCCCGGGGCACCGTGGAAGAGAAAATCCAGCATTTGCAGAAGGAAAAGTCTGATCTGGCGGCGGGCGTTCTGGATGGGCGGACGACGGGGGATTGGAAGTTGGGGAATGAGGATATCGAGGCGTTGTTTGCGCCGTTGCCTCATAAGCAGGAAAAGCGCTGACTGTTAGATCGCCTTCGCGAGCAAGCCCGCTCCCACATTTGACCGCATATACCCTGGAGGAATGCGGTCGGATGTGGGAGCGGGCTTGCTCGCGAAGGGCGCACCGCAGTTGTCAGTCGATTAACTGAGCATCTCGCAGCGCACCCAACGCCGCCAACCAACGCGGATCCTGCTTGTACTCGGTCGACGCCACAGCCTGGCCACGCATCCGCGCGATACGCGCCGACGGAGTGACCTTCATGCGCTGGGCGGCACTCAGGGCCAGCTCGGCGGCGGCGCGGTCGTTGCACACCAGGCCCATGTCGCAACCGGCAGTCAACGCCGCCTCAATACGACTGGCAGCATCACCGACCACATGAGCCCCCGCCATCGACAGGTCGTCACTGAAGATCACCCCGTCGAACTGCAACTCGCCACGCAGGATGTCCTGCAACCAGCGCCGGGAGAAGCCGGCCGGTTGCGCGTCCACTTGTGGATAAATCACATGGGCCGGCATGACGGCTGCCAGTTGCTTGCTCAGGCGCGCGAAAGGCACCAGGTCATTGGCGCGAATCTGTTCCAGGCTGCGCTCGTCGTTGGGAATGGCGACGTGGGAATCGGCTTCGGCCCAGCCGTGGCCGGGGAAGTGCTTGCCGGTGGCCGCCATACCGGCGCTGTTCATGCCACGGATGAAGGCGCCCGCGAGCACGGCGGCGCGCTCGGGGTCGCCTTCGAAGGCGCGAGTGCCCACAACGGCGCTGCGTTGGTAATCGAGGTCCAGCACCGGGGCGAAGCTCAGGTCCAGGCCAACCGCCAGCACTTCGGTTGCCATGATCCAACCGCACTGCTCGGCCAGTTGCTCCGCATTCGGGTTGTCGGCCAAGGCACGCATCGCCGGCAGACGCACAAACCCCTGACGCAAGCGTTGCACTCGGCCGCCTTCCTGATCGACCGCCAGCAACAGGTCCGGGCGCACGGCGCGAATCGCCGCGCTCAATTCACGCACCTGCCGAGGATGCTCGATATTGCGTGCAAAAATGATCAGGCCGCCCACCTCGGGCTGACGCAACAAGTGGCGATCCTCAGCCGTCAGCCAGGTGCCGGCAACGTCCACCATCAAAGAGCCTTGCAGGGCTTGGGTCATATAGCTTCCTTAAATAACGCACGCAGCCCGAAGCCCCCGCGAGATCGCATCGCCAGGATTGAATCTGGAGACGGACGCTCAGCGAGCGCAACGGGCTGTGGATAAATAGCTGAAATCGGCATGGGCGGCTAGCTTAGCGGATGCAAGCGGCCGCGCACACCCGGGAGGGGTTAAACCTTGGCCGGGACCGGTACTGACTTGCTGCGCGGGCGCAATTGGGCGGCGGCCATGGCCTGGTCGGTGACGCCGGTTTCGGCACGCATGCCGGCGGCGAGAAACGGCACCATCAGGCGCATGACCTGCTCGATGGAGGTGTTGACGCCGAAGTCGGTCTCGGCAATCGCACGCAGTGCCTTGATCCCGGACATGCTGAATGCCGCGGCACCGAGCATGAAGTGCACGCGCCAGAACAGTTCGATTGGCGGGATACGCGGGGCGGCTTCGTTGACCAGCAACATATAGCGGCGGAACACCTTGCCGTACATGTCTTCAAGGTAGCGGCGCAGGTGGCCCTGGCTCTGGCTGAACGCCAGGCCCAACAGGCGCATGAAGATCGACAGGTCGTTGCCGCTGCGTGGCTGAACCACCAGGGCTTGTTCGACGAGGATCTCCAGCAGGTCTTCCAGGCTTGGCTTGTTTTCAGGCTTGGCCTGGCGACGCTCCAGCTCACGGTCGAGGCTGATGCAGAAAGGCCCCAGGAAACGTGAGAACACGGCCTGGATCAGCGCCTTCTTGGAGCCGAAATGGTAGTTCACTGCCGCCAGGTTGACCCCGGCCTTGCTGGTAATCAGCCGCAATGAAGTTTCAGCAAATCCTTTTTCCGCGAACAACTGCTCGGCAGCATCGAGAATGCGTTCAACGGTTTCCGACTGGGCCATGGCTACTCCGCCTGACAAACACTTGTTTGAAACATACGTTTCAAGCTATGTCTTGTCAAGCCTGCAGGTCGGTTTGCGGCTGGCCGGTCAGCTATTTCATGGCCATTTAATCACATTCGCCAAGGTCTGTAGGCAGCGCTGTCTCCAGTGTGTAGGACAGGTGATAAATGACCGTCCAGCGGAGTGACTGAAAACGGTGATTGCCAAGCGCAGTCCACTGTATATAATCCCAGTCACTGTATAAAAAGACAGAGCGATCAACATGCTAAAACTGACGCCACGCCAAGCTGAGATTCTGGCTTTTATCAAGCGCTGCCTCGATGACAACGGCTACCCGCCGACCCGGGCGGAAATTGCGCTGGAACTGGGATTCAAGTCACCCAACGCCGCTGAAGAACACCTAAAGGCCCTCGCCCGCAAAGGCGCGATCGAGATGACCCCGGGTGCTTCACGCGGTATTCGCATCCCTGGCTTCGAAGCCAAGGCCGACGAGTCGACACTGCCGATCATCGGCCGCGTCGCAGCCGGTGCGCCGATCCTGGCGCAACAGCACGTCGAGGAATCCTGCAACATCAACCCGACCTTCTTCCATCCCCGTGCCGACTACCTGTTGCGGGTCCATGGCATGAGCATGAAGGACGTGGGCATTTTCGACGGCGACCTGCTGGCCGTCCACACCACACGTGAAGCTCGCAATGGCCAGATCGTCGTCGCCCGTATCGGCGATGAAGTGACGGTCAAACGCTTCAAGCGCGAAGGCAGCAAGGTCTGGCTCCTGGCCGAGAACCCCGAATTCGCGCCGATTGAAGTGAACCTGAAGGATCAGGACCTGGTGATTGAAGGCTTGAGCGTCGGCGTTATTCGCCGCTAACGGAGGCATCATGCAGTTCCTACAGACCCCACAACACACTCAACTGTCGCTGTTTGAGGCCTTTATGGCCCAGCCCCTTGCGCCCATCCTCAAGGAAGTGGTCGAAGCGCCCTGGAGCGCCGAACCCGAGGCGTTCAGTGAACTGTCGTTGCGCGGTGCTGCCGGGAACTGCCTGAGCCTGTTGGCGCCGATCCTTCGCGAATTGAGCGAGGAACAGGACGCCCGCTGGCTGACGCTGATCGCCCCGCCGTCCAGCCTGACCCAGGCCTGGTTGCGGGATGCCGGCCTGAACCGCGAACGCATCCTGTTGCTGCAACCCCGTGGTGCTCAAAGCGCCCAGCAGTTGACCTGCGAAGCCTTGCGCCTGGGCCGTAGCCATACGGTGGTCAGCTGGCTGAACCCGCTGACCACAGCGGCCAGGCAGCAACTGATCAGCGCCGCCCGCACAGGTGATGCGCAAAGCTTGAACATTCGGTTGGGATAAAACGATACGCGGGTAACTGACAGCTGTCAGGATCCGCCATGACGCGAGGCTTCTTCAGAATTGAGAAGCCGATCTGCACAATTGAAGCCTGTAAAAAAGTCGACAGACGGACTCAGTGAAGAATCCGCGGGCCGTCTTCCTTTTCCGGTTCGCCTTCAGCCAGGCGCCCCGCCATCTGCACACCTACGCTCAACATGGCTTTTGCCACTTCCACGTGCTGGCCCTGTAGGAACGCTTTTGCGTCCTCGGAAAAATCCAAGATCACCAGAGAACCCTCGTCCTCAGCCCGGCGCAGCTCGATTCGGCCGTCGGGCAACTCAACAATTTCCAGAAAGGACGTTGGCATAAAAGTCTGTTCTCCACGAAAGGCCGGCATTATATCAGTCTTGTGGCGAGCGGGCTTGCCCGCATTGGGCTGAGCCGCGGCCCTCCGACAGCTGACACTGCCAGGCCTGAAAAGCCTTGGGGCTGCTTCGCAACCCAACGGGAGCAAGCTCCCTCGCCACAAGAGCGGTAGTTGTCAGCGAAAAGCCTTCAGCACTCGTTCAATCCATCCCGAAACCGAATGGCCAACTTCTTCAGCTCCTGCCGCCAGCTTTCCAGCTCTTCCCGGCTCAACGGCTCGGGTCCTTCTTCGTCCAGGCTTACGGCCACGATCAGCGGCTGGGTCACATCGCCTTTGGGCGTGTGCTTCACCCGTGGCGGTTGGAACATCTCCGCGTGGGCTACCAGCAAGCGCGCCAGCCAACTGTCCGGGCTTTGCGCCATCTCCACCAGTTCGGCCAACTCCGGGATGGCCATGGACTCCAGCACATCCCGGTGGATGATCATTTCCGCACGCGGCGAGCCGGCCTGCGGCAGACGGTAGAACCCGGCGATCTCATGGCACAAGCCAAGCAAGGCGCCATACAGGTGGAACAGCGCGGCTTCACGCCCGGCCTGTACCAGCGCGATAGCGTTCATCTCCTTCCCTTCCTCGGCACGGCCAAGGGCTTCCAGGGACAAACCCGCGAAGTAAATTTTCTGGTTGGTACGGGTATAGAGTTCGTTGGCCATGAAGGCAGTCTCCACAACGAATAAGGCGTGATGCTGGCTGAACAGTGTCACGGATCAGCCAAGGCCACTGCAAGCGCAAAAAAAAGGCCGCCTATCAAGGCGGCCTTTGTGCATGTAGCTGATCGTATCAAGCGCCCTGGCGCTTGTCCTCGACCTTCCACTTGCCACCGTCGTAGAACGCTTTCCAGCCGGTAGGCTTGCCTTCAACCTCGGTCTGCACGTACTGCTCCTTGGTCTTGCGGCTGTAGCGGATCACGGACGGACGACCGTCCGGGTCCTTCTTCGGCGCTTCGCAGAGGAAGTGGTACTTCGGATCGATCTCGTCCTTGTGGGGAACGATCTCCATCACCAGCGGTGCACGGGTCTCACGGTTTTTCGGGAACTGGCTGGCAGCCAGGAACAGCCCCGAAGCACCATCACGCAGGATGTAGGTGTCGTTGACCTTCTCGCACTTGAGCTCAGGCATCTTCACCGGGTCCATCTTCGGCGGCGCCGCGTCACCGCTTTTCAGCAGTTTGCGGGTGTTCTTGCACGTCGGGTTGGTGCAACCGAAGAACTTGCCGAAACGGCCGGTCTTGAGCTGCATCTCGCTGCCGCACTTGTCGCATTCCAGGCTCGGGCCTTCGTAGCCCTTGATGCGGTAAGTGCCTTCTTCGATCTCGTAGCCGTTGCAATCCGGGTTGTTACCGCAGATGTGCAGCTTGTGCTTCTCGTCCAGCAGGTAGGCATCCATTGCCGTGCTGCAGATCGGGCAACGGTGCTTGCCACGCAATACCAGAGACTCAGATTCACCCTCGTCATCGGCCGCGATTTCATCGCCCGGCACCAGGTTGACGGTGGCCTTGCAGCGCTCTTTCGGCGGCAGGCTGTAACCCGAGCAACCGAGGAATACACCGGTGGAGGCGGTACGAATCTGCATCGGGCGGCCGCAAGTGAGGCACGGAATGTCCGTCATCACCGGCTGGTTGGCCCGCATGCCGTTCTCGGCGCTTTCAGCCACTTCAAGTTTCTTCTTGAAGTCGCCGTAGAACTCGTCGAGCACGTTTTTCCAGTCGCGTTCGCCCTGGGCCACGTCATCGAGGTTCTCTTCCATGCCGGCGGTGAAGCCGTAGTCCATCAGGTTGGAGAAGCTCTCGGACAGGCGCTCGGTGACGATGTCGCCCATCTTTTCCGAGTAGAAACGACGGTTGTGCAAGGCCACGTAGCCGCGGTCCTGGATGGTGGAGATGATCGCCGCATAGGTCGAAGGACGACCGATACCGCGTTTTTCCATCTCCTTGACCAGGCTGGCTTCCGAATAACGCGCCGGCGGCTTGGTGAAGTGCTGGGACGGGTCGAGCTTGATCAGCTTCAACACATCGCCCTGAGCCATGTCCGGCAGCACATCGTCGTCGCCCGGCTTGGCGATTTGCGGCATTACGCGGGTGTAACCGTCGAACTTGAGGATACGGCCCTTGGCACGCAGCTCGAAGTCACCAGCACCCACGCTGACAGTCGTCGACAGGTATTGCGCCGGCAGCATCTGGCACGCCAGGAACTGGCGCCAGATCAGCTCATAGAGGCGCTCAGCGTCGCGCTCCATGCCGCTCAGCTTGCTTGGCTCGGTGTTGGCGTCGGAGGGACGAATCGCTTCGTGAGCCTCTTGTGCGCCTTCCTTGCTGCTATAGACGTTCGGCTTCTCCGGCAGGTACTTCTTGCCGAATTCGCTTTCAATATAAGTACGCGCCATCGCCACCGCGTCTTGCGACAGGTTGGTGGAGTCGGTACGCATATACGTGATGTAGCCCGCTTCATACAGGCGCTGGGCCATCATCATGGTCTTCTTCACCCCGAAGCCCAGGCGGTTGCTCGCGGCCTGTTGCAGGGTGGAGGTGATGAACGGCGCCGACGGCTTGCTGCTGGTGGGCTTGTCTTCACGCTTGACGATGCTGTAGCTGGAAGCCTTGAGCTTCTCCAGCGCGGCCATGGCCTGGGCTTCGTTGAGCGGCTTGAAGGCCTCGCCTTTCTCGCGGGCCACTTCAAAGCGCACGTTGTTGCCCTTGGCGGTGCCCAGGTCAGCGTGCACTTCCCAGTATTCTTCGGGGTTGAACGCACGAATCTCGCGTTCACGCTCCACCACCAGCTTTACCGCAACCGATTGCACACGGCCGGCGGACAGGCCACGGGCGATTTTCGCCCACAGCAGCGGCGAGACCATGTAACCCACGACACGGTCGAGGAAGCGACGGGCCTGTTGGGCATTGACGCGGTCAATGTCCAGTTCGCCCGGCTTGGAGAAGGCTTCCTGGATCGCCTTCTTGGTAATTTCGTTGAACACCACGCGCTTGTAGCGGCTGTCGTCACCCCCGATGGCTTCCCGCAGGTGCCAGGCAATAGCCTCCCCTTCGCGGTCCAAGTCGGTTGCGAGATAGATGGTGTCAGCATCCTTGGCGAGCCGGCGCAGCTCTTCGATGACCTTTTCCTTGCCCGGGAGGATCTCGTACTTGGCTTTCCAGCCATGATCGGGATCGACACCCATGCGCGAGACCAGCTGCTTGCGCGCTTTCTCTTTAGGCGTGAGCACCGGACCTTCGCCCGCAGCCGCCTTGCCACGCTTGGCGGCAGGCTCCTTGCTGGCGCTAGCCGAACCGCTGGTGGGCAGGTCTCGGATATGGCCGATACTCGACTTCACCACGTACTCGTTACCCAAGTACTTGTTGATGGTCTTGGCCTTAGCCGGGGATTCCACAATGACCAGCGATTTGCCCATGGATCGGAAAATTCCTGAATTCGAGAAGTGAAAGGCGGTTGGCGCCTGACGCGGCAACGCTATATATAGTGGCAACAAGGTGAGGTCAAGCGCAGCATTCTGCGCGGCCTGCCTTTATTGCACGGAAAAAAGGCTGGGTTCGGCCTGCATCAAAGCAAAGCGCGGGACCTGTTCGCCGTCAACTTCGACGGTCTCAAGGAACATGCTCAAGGGACGCACCCAAAAGCCGTAATCGCCATACAGTGCTTGGTAGAACACCACTTCCTCTTCGGTCTCGGAATGCCGCGCCACATTAAAAACGCGGTACTGCGGACCTTTATAATGCTGGTAGAGCCCTGGTTCGACTTTCATGCTCTGGCCCTCTTACAAAATTTGTTAAAAAAAAATATAAAAAATTCCAAAAAACAAAAACCGGGGCACTGGGCCCCGGCTTCCGTCAACGAAACGTTTAGATACGTTCGAAGACGGTGGAGATGCCTTGGCCGAGGCCAATGCACATGGTTGCAACCCCAAGGTTGCCGCCATTTTGCTTCATCACGTTAAGCAACGTGCCGGAGATACGAGCGCCGGAACACCCAAACGGGTGACCCAAGGCAATCGCGCCGCCGTGCAGGTTAACCTTCTCGTTCATCTTGTCGAGCACTTTCAAATCTTTCAGCACTGGCAGGGCCTGTGCGGCGAAAGCTTCGTTGAGCTCGAAGAAGTCGATGTCGGAGATAGTCAGGCCTGCGCGCTTCAATGCTTTTTGTGTGGCCGGTACTGGACCATAGCCCATGATTGCCGGGTCCACACCTGCGACTGCCATCGAACGAATCACGGCCATCGGCTGGATACCCAGGTCCTGGGCACGCTGGGCCGACATCACGATCATGCACGAAGCACCGTCAGTGATCTGCGACGAAGTACCGGCTGTCACGGTGCCGCCCTTTGGATTGAAGGCCGGCTTCAGGGCCGCCAGGCTTTCCAGGGTGGTGTCCGGACGAATGGTTTCGTCGTAGTCGAACAGTTTCAGGAAACCGTTCTCGTCGTAGCCGTTCATCGGGATGATTTCATCCTTGAACTTGCCTTCCACGGTTGCCTTGTGGGCCAACTGGTGGGAACGCAGGCCGAATGCATCCTGGGCTTCGCGGGTAATGCCGTGCATTTTGCCGAGCATTTCAGCGGTGAGGCCCATCATGCCCGAGGCTTTCGCCGCGTACAGGGACATGTGCGGGTTCGGATCCACACCGTGCATCATGCTGACGTGGCCCATGTGCTCCACGCCGCCAACCACGAACACATCACCGTTACCGGTCATGATCGCTTGGGCAGCGGTGTGCAGCGCGCTCATGGACGAGCCACACAGCCGGCTGACGGTCTGGCCGGCAGCGGTGTGCGGGATCTGCGTCATCAGGGAAGCCATGCGGGCGATGTTCCAGCCCTGCTCCAGGGTCTGGTTGACGCAGCCCCAGATCACGTCTTCGACTTCGTTCGGGTCGACCTTGACGTTGCGTTCCAGCAATTTGCTGATCAGGTGCGCCGACATGTCTTCGGCACGGGTGTTGCGGTGCATGCCGCCCTTGGAGCGGCCCATCGGAGTACGACCGAAGTCGACAATCACGACGTCTCTTGGATTCAAGCTCATAAATATTCTCGCTCTAGTCGTCTGGGCACTTAACCGAAGAAGCTCTGGCCGTTCTTGGCCATCTCGCGCAGCTTCGCAGTCGGGTGGTACAGCGGGCCCAGATCAGCGTATTGATCAGCCAGGGCAACGAACTCGGCCACACCGATGGAATCGATGTAACGCAGCGCACCACCACGGAATGGAGGGAAACCAATACCGTAGACCAGGCCCATGTCGGCCTCGGCTGCGGTTTCAACGATGCCGTCTTCCAGGCAGCGCACGGTTTCCAGGCACAGGGCGATCATCATCCAGTTGACGATGTCCTCGTCGGACACTTCACGCTGTTCGTAGATGACCGGCGCGAGTACTTCGTGAACCGATGGGTCGGCCACTTTCTTCTGCTTGCCCTTCTTGTCGGTCTCGTAGGCGTAGAAGCCCTTGCCATTCTTCTGGCCCAGGCGCTTGGCTTCGTAGAGCGCGTCGATCGCCGAGCGGCGGTCGTCTTTCATGCGATCCGGGAAGCCTTCAGCCATTACGTCGCGACCGTGGTGGCCGGTGTCGATGCCGACCACGTCCATCAGGTACGCCGGGCCCATTGGCCAGCCGAATTTTTCCATGACCTTGTCGATGCGCACGAAGTCCACACCGGCGCTGACCAGCTTGGCGAAACCGCCGAAGTACGGGAACAGTACGCGGTTGACCAGGAAGCCCGGGCAGTCATTGACGACGATCGGGTTCTTGCCCATTTTCTTGGCGTAGGCAACGGTGGTGGCAACGGCCAGCTCGCTGGACTTCTCGCCACGGATCACTTCCACCAGCGGCATCATGTGCACCGGGTTGAAGAAGTGCATGCCGACGAAGTTTTCCGGACGCTTGAGGGCCTTGGCCAGCAAGGTGATGGAAATGGTCGAGGTGTTGGACGCCAGGATCGTGTCTTCTTTCACCTGGGCTTCAACTTCAGCCAGTACCGCCTGCTTGACCTTCGGGTTCTCGACAACCGCTTCGACCACCAGGTCGACGTGGCCGAAATCACCGTAGGACAGGGTCGGACGAATGCCGTTAAGCACTTCAGCCATTTTCGCTGCAGTCATGCGGCCTTTATCAACGCGGCCTACCAGCAGCTTCGCGGCTTCTGCCAGACCCTGCTCGATGCCGTGCTCGTTGATGTCTTTCATCAGGATCGGCGTGCCTTTGGACGCCGACTGATAGGCGATACCGCCGCCCATGATACCGGCGCCGAGTACGGCAGCCTGTTTCACGTCGCGAGCGATTTCGTCGTAGGCCTTGGCCTTTTTCTTCAGTTCCTGATCGTTCAGGAACAGACCGATCAAGCTCTGCGCGGCAGAGGTCTTGGCCAGTTTGACGAAGCCGGCAGCTTCGACTTCCAGGGCTTTGTCGCGACCGAAGTTCGCGGCCTTCTGGATGGTCTTGATCGCTTCAACCGGCGCCGGGTAGTTCGGGCCGGCCTGGCCAGCCACGAAACCCTTGGCGGTTTCGAACGACATCATCTGTTCGATGGCGTTGAGCTTGAGTTTTTCCAGCTTTGGCTGACGCTTGGCCTTGTAGTCAAATTCGCCGCTGATGGCGCCCTTGATCAGGTTCAGCGCGGCTTCTGCCAGCTTGTCGGGAGCCACCACAGCATCCACGGCGCCGACTTTCAGCGCGTCTTCAGCACGGTTTTCCTTGCCGGCGGCAATCCACTCGATGGCATTGTCGGCACCGATGATGCGCGGCAGGCGCACGGTACCGCCGAAGCCTGGGTAGATGCCCAGCTTGACTTCCGGCAGGCCGATTTTCGCGGTGGCAGACATCACGCGGAAGTCGGCGGCCAGGCACATTTCCAGACCGCCGCCCAGGGCGATGCCATTGATCGCGGCAACGGTCGGCACGTTGAGGTCTTCGAAATCGCTGAAAATCTTGTTGGCTTCGAGGTTGCCAGCCACAAGCTCGGCATCGGGCAGCTTGAAGTTGTCGACGAATTCGGTGATGTCAGCGCCGACGATGAACACGTCCTTGCCGCTGGAGACGATCACGCCCTTGACCGAAGCATCTGCTTTGATGGTGTCTACGGCCTGACGCAATTCATTCAGGGTTAGACGGTTGAACTTGTTGACGGACTCACCCTTGAGGTCGAATTTCAATTCGACGATGCCACTTTCAAGAGCCTTAACCGTGATGGCTTTACCTTCGTAAATCATCAACTGATCTCCACGATATGGAAGCTGAACAGTACACGTCGGACGCAGGATTCAGCGTAGGCACTGACGTTACCGTCGATGCTAACGCCAATTTGCCAGGCACACCCGCCAACGCGATAGTCGGGATTCTGTACGAACGGTCTGAAAGACAAACGCTCAATTCATACGCCCGTTTGATTTGGGTACGTCACCTTCAGCCAAATCCGACGAATTGTCAATCGCTCGAAAGGGCCGCAAAAACGCGACTTTCCAGTCATTTCAGAACCTGGGGCAGCCGGCATCGCCCCGCCGATGTTTAATCATTCGCGAAATCAATAATGTGAATTTTGATTTAAAGGGCTGTACAGAACCGAATATGCGGCTAGGCTAGCGGCACGTAAAACGAATTACCGGCCTGCCTGGCCAACTCCAGCCCGATGATGCTTTCGGGCTTTTTAATGCCCGCAGGAATCTCAGGCCAGCGCCTTGAGCACTGCGTCAATGTCCTGCAACACGCTCAACTCGCCCTTCTCGCCCCAGTACAGGGTGATCATTTGCTTGTCGGCTTCGACTTTGTAGACGTTCGCCGGCAGCGTCGCAAAATGTGGCAACAACTTTTCATCGACGCAGGTTTCCTGCCACTGATTGACCCAAACCCCCGGCTCCAACTGCCAGTAACTCCAGGTCACCCGCGTGGTGCCACGCCGTGGCCGGTGATACTGGGCACACGGGCTTGGCGGCTCGTGCTTGAGCCAGTGTGGCCATTCCTGGGGCGTCAGTTGCATGGCCAGGCCAATGCGCCGCGCCTCCATGCGCAAAGCCATGCGCCCGCTCGAATGGCGCGAAGGACGCAGCCACGCCAGGGGGCTTAAAACCAGCGCAAGGATTGACACCACTATCCAGACCGTCATATGTGTACTCCCGAATTTCTTGATGAGCGGATTTGACCTGACGCAACCCCATCCGCTTGAAACCAGCCATACTGAACTTATCGCTTTCCCTTGGAGGACTCCTCATGCCCTACGAACATATTCTGGTCGCCGTGGACCTGACCGAAGAATGCGACCCCGTGATCAAGCGGGCCGTAGGCCTTGCAGGCGACTCGGTGAAGCTGTCCCTGGTGCATATCGTCGAACCGATGGCCATGGCCTTTGGCGGCGATGTGCCGATGGACCTTTCCCAACTGCAACAGCAGCAGTTCGACCAGGCCAAGGAACGCCTTGACCGGCTGATCAACAAGTACCCTGCCCTGAAAAAAGACCAGAGCCACCTGACCTACGGCCAGCCGCGCCAGGAAATCCACCACCTGGCCAAGGAGCAAGGTTGCGACCTGATCGTGGTCGGCAGCCACGGCCGTCACGGCCTGGCCTTGCTGCTGGGCTCCACCGCCAATGACGTGCTGCACGGCGCACCTTGCGATGTGCTGGCCGTGAAACTGGTCAAGAGCTCGTAAGACCAACGGCAATCCAATGTGGGAGCGGGCCCGCTCCCATATCTGAACCGCGTTTCATACAAAAAACCCGGCGCTCATACAAATGAGCGCCGGGTTTTTTATTGCGCTTGAATCACTCAGGCATCCAGCTCGGCCCAGCGTTCAACCAGGGCTTCAAGCTCGCTGTTAAGCTGCTCGAGGGATGCAATCACCTTGGCGGTTTCTGCAGCTGGACGCAGGTAGAAACCCGCGTCAGCCATTTCAGCTTCAACGGCAGCAATCTGCTGTTCCTTGGCGTCGATATCACCCGGCAGTGCTTCCAGCTCACGTTGCAGCTTGTAGCTGAGCTTCTTCTTCGCAGCAGGTGCTTCCTGGGCTGGTGCCGGAGCAGCAGCCACTGGAGCAACCACGGCCGAGGTCAAGTCAGCCTTGCCGGACTTGCTCTCGGTCACGCCCAGCAGGCGCGGCGAGCCGCCCTGGCGCAGCCAGTCCTGGTAACCACCGACGTATTCACGCACCTTGCCTTCACCTTCGAAGACCAGGGTACTGGTGACCACGTTATCGAGGAATGCCCGGTCGTGACTGACCATCAGCACGGTGCCGTTGAAGGTCAGCAGGACCTCTTCCAGCAGTTCCAGGGTTTCCACGTCGAGGTCGTTGGTCGGTTCGTCGAGTACCAGCAGGTTGGCTGGCTTGCTGAACAACTTGGCCAGCAGCAGGCGCGCACGCTCACCACCGGACAAGGCCTTGACCGGCGTACGTGCACGCTGCGGGCTGAATAGGAAGTCGCCCAGGTAGCTCAGCACGTGGCGGCTCTGGCCGTCGATGTCGATAAAGTCGCGACCTTCGGCGACGTTGTCGATCACGGTTTTTTCCAGGTCCAACTGGTGGCGCAGCTGGTCGAAGTAGGCCACGTCGATGCGCGTGCCCTCTTCCACGGTACCGCTGGTGGGTTGCAGGCCGTTGAGCATCAGCTTGAGCAAGGTGGTCTTGCCGGTACCGTTGGCGCCGAGCAGGCCGATACGGTCGCCGCGCTGCAGGACCATGGAGAAGTCCTTGATCAGGAACGGGCCGTCCGGGTGATGGAAGCTGACGTTTTCCAGGACCATCACTTGCTTGCCCGACTTGTCGGCGGTGTCCAGCTGGATATTGGCCTTGCCGGTGCGTTCACGGCGCTCGCTGCGCTCGACACGCAGGGCTTTCAGGGCACGTACGCGGCCTTCGTTACGGGTGCGGCGGGCCTTGATGCCCTGGCGGATCCAGACTTCTTCCTGGGCCAATTTTTTGTCAAACAGCGCATTGGCGGTTTCTTCGGCGGACAGTGCAGCTTCTTTATGCACAAGGAAGCTGGCGTAGTCGCCATTCCAGTCGATCAGGCCGCCACGGTCCAGTTCGAGGATGCGGGTTGCCAGGTTCTGCAGGAAGGAACGGTCGTGCGTGATGAACAGCACGGCGCCCTGGAAATCCTTGAGGGCTTCTTCAAGCCAGGCGATTGCGCCGATGTCCAGGTGGTTGGTCGGTTCGTCGAGCAGCAACAGATCCGGCTCGGAAACCAGGGCCTGGGCCAGCAGGACGCGGCGACGCCAGCCGCCGGACAATTCGGCGAGGGTCTTGTCGGCGGGCAGTTGCAGGCGACTCAGGGTGCTGTCGACCAATTGCTGCAAGCGCCAGCCGTCGCGGGCTTCGAGGTCTTGCTGGACGTGCATCAGCTTGTCCAGGTCGGCTTCGGTGACGCAGTTCTGTGCCAGGTGATGGTATTCGGCGAGCAGTGCGCCCACGCCGTCGAGGCCTTCGGCAACCACGTCGAACACTGTCCGTCCGTCGGCCACCGGCAATTCTTGCGGCAATTCGCCAATCTTGAGGCCCGGGGCGCGCCAGACAGAGCCGTCATCGGGCTTCTGGTCGCCTTTTACCAGCTTCATCATGCTGGACTTGACGGTGCCGTTGCGGCCGATGATGCACACCCGCTCACCACGGGCGATCTGCCAGGACACCTTGTCCAACAACGGCATAGCGCCGAAAGCAAGGGACACATCGCTGAATTTGAGCAGGGTCATACGCTTCTCCAAAAACTGGGCGCGCATTCTACCTGACTTAGGGCTCGAGGCGGCCGGCATTTTCGCCGCTGACACGTTCTGTTGGACATTTCAGATGAACTTGAACGAAGCGACCGGCAAAGCTTTCACCGGTTGCGGGCAAAAGGCTAAGCTAGGGGCAATCAGTGTCGGCGACGTCGGCACTAGTCCAGATTCCTCTGCACGGACGTCTCATGCGCAGTCGCCTTTTCAGCTTTTTATCTTGTCTGCTTCTTTCTGCCACCGCCGTTCAATCCGCCCAGGCCGTGGACCTCACCACCCAACGTCAATATTACGATGAAGCCAAACGAGCCCTCGCCAAAGGCGACAGCGGCCCGTATTTCCAATACAGCCAGGCCCTGGCCGACTACCCGTTGACGCCGTACCTCGCCTACGACGAGCTGACCGCGCGGCTGAAAACCGCCAGCAACGAGGAGATCGAACAATTCCTCGCCAAGAACGGCGACCTGCCCCAGGCCAACTGGATGAAACTGCGCTGGTTGCGCTGGCTGGCCGACCGTGGCGACTGGCAAACCTTTGAAAAGTACTACGACGCCAAACTCAATTTCGTCGAACTGGACTGCCTCCATGGCCAATTCCAGCTGACCCACAACCAAAAAGCCGAAGGCTATAAAACCACCGAGAAGCTGTGGCTGACCGGTAAATCCCAGCCTGCTGCCTGTGATGCCACCTTTGGCCAGTGGGCCGCCGACGGCCAACTGACCGAACAGAAAATCTGGGACCGCGCCAAGCTGGCCGCCGAAGCCCGCAACTATCCGCTGGCCAACAGCCTGGTGAAGACCCTGCCGACCCTCGGCGCCCAGGGCCGCCTGATGGTGGACGTGGCGCAGAAGCCCGACATGCTGAGCGACCCATCGCGCTTCCTGCCGGCCAACGAGGCCATGTCCGACGCCGTAGGCCTGGGCCTGCGCCGCCTGGCACGCCAGGACCCGGACAAGGCCATGGCCCTGCTCGACGGTTATGCCAGCAGCATGCACTTCTCTCGTGACGAAAAAGTGTCGATCGCCCGGGAAATCGGCCTGACCCTGGCGCGTCGCTACGACCCGCGTGCCCTCGACGTGATGACCAAATACGATCCGGAATTGCGGGACAACACCGTTTCCGAATGGCGCCTGCGCCTGCTGTTGCGCCTGGCCCGCTGGGAAGACGCCTACCAGTTGACCCGCAAGCTGCCCCAGGATTTGGCCACCACCAACCGCTGGCGCTACTGGCAGGCCCGCAGCCTGGAACTGGCAGAGCCGAAGAACCCGCAAGCCCTGGTGATGTACAAGGGCCTGGCCAAGGAACGAGACTTTTACGGTTTCCTGGCGGCGGATCGCTCCCAGTCCCCGTACCAACTGAACAACAAGCCACTGGTGATGAGCCAGGCGCTGATGAACAAGGTACGCAACACACCGGGCGTGCGCCGCGCCCTGGAGTTCTACGCCCGTGGCCAGATCGTTGATGGCCGCCGCGAGTGGTACCACGTCAGCCGGCATTTCAACCGCGACGAAATGGTCGCCCAGGCCAAGCTGGCCTATGACATGAAGTGGTACTTCCCGGCGATCCGCACCATCAGCCAGGCGCAGTACTGGGACGACCTGGACATCCGCTTCCCGATGGCCCACCGCGACACCCTGGTGCGCGAAGCCAAGGTCCGCGGCGTGCATTCCAGCTGGGTATTTGCGATCACCCGCCAGGAAAGCGCCTTCATGGACGACGCGCGCTCCGGCGTCGGCGCCACCGGCCTGATGCAACTGATGCCCGGTACCGCCAAGGAGACTGCGCGAAAGTTCAGCATCCCGCTGGCTTCGCAGCAGCAGGTGCTCGACCCGGACAAGAACATCCAGCTCGGCGCCGCCTACCTGAGCCAGGTCCACGCCCAGTTCAACGGCAACCGCGTGCTCGCCACCGCTGCCTACAACGCCGGCCCGGGCCGTGTACGCCAATGGCTGCGCGGCGCCGATCACCTGAGTTTCGATGTGTGGGTGGAAAGCATCCCGTTCGACGAAACCCGCCAGTATGTGCAGAACGTGCTGTCTTATTCGGTGATCTACGGGCAGAAGCTCAATGCACCGCAGCCGCTGGTGGATTGGCATGAGCGGTATTTTGATGATCAGTGAGTAACGCGTCCCATAAAAAATGCCCGCATTGAGAGATGCGGGCATTTTTTGTGGGCGGTGAATCAGTGGGTGGTCGACTCACCATCACTGAACTGCAACGCCGCCAGCCGTGCATACAGCGGATTGCTGGCGATCAGTTGCTGATGCGTCCCCACCGCCACCAGCTTGCCCTGGTCCATCACGGCAATCCGGTCGGCATTCTTCACGGTGGCCAGCCGGTGGGCGATGACCAGGGTGGTGCGCCCTTCCATCAACTGCGGCAGCGCCTGCTGGATCAGGTGTTCGCTCTGGGCGTCCAGCGCGCTGGTGGCTTCGTCCAGCAGCAGGATCGGTGCATCCACCAACAAGGCCCGGGCGATGGCCAGGCGTTGGCGCTGGCCGCCCGAAAGGCCCATGCCGCCGTCGCCCAGGTGGGTCTGGTAGCCGTCGGGCATTTGCAAAATGAAGTCGTGGGCGTGGGCGATGCGCGCCGCCTCCTCGACCTGGGCAAAGGTGGCCGTCGGATTGCCGTAGCGGATGTTCTCCTCAACGCTGCCGAAAAACAGCGCCGGGCTCTGGGACACCAGGGCGAAACAGCGGCGCAGGTCCAGCGGATCCAGCTCGGTCAGCGGGTGGCCTTCAAGCAGGATGCGGCCTTGCTGGGGATCGTAGAAACGCAGCAACAGATCGAACATCGTCGATTTACCCGCACCGGACGGACCGACCAGGGCCAGGGTTTCGCCAGCATTGATGCTCAGGCTCAAGCCGTCGATGGCAAAACGATCCGGACGCGACGGATAGGAGAAGCGCAAATCCTGGATTTCCAGGCGGCCACTGACCCGCTCCGGCAACTTGATCACGTTGGCTTCGGGCGCCTTGATCTCATTGCTCGACTGCAGCAATTCGCCAATCCGCTCCGCCGCACCGGCGGCGCGCTGCAACTCGCCCAACACTTCACTCAAGGTACCGACGGCACTGCCGACGATCAGGCTGTAGAACACGAACGCCGCCAGCTCACCACCGGAAATGCGCCCGCCGATCACGTCCATGCCGCCGACCCAGAGCATCACGCCCACGGCGCCCAGCACCAGCATGATCACCAGGGTAATCAGCCAGGCGCGCTGCACGATGCGTTTGCGGGCGGTGGTGAAGGCCTCTTCCACCGTCAGCGCGAAGCGCTGTTCGTCCTGGACCTGGTGGTTGTAGGCCTGCACGGTCTTGATCTGGCCGAGGGTTTCGGACACATAGCTGCCGACATCGGCGATGCGGTCCTGGCTCTGGCGCGACAGGCTGCGCACCCGGCGGCCGAAGATCAGGATCGGCGCCAGCACCAGTGGCAGCGCTATCACGACGATGCTGGTGAGCTTGGGGTTGGTGACAAACAGCAGCACGATCCCGCCGATCACCATCAAGGCGTTGCGCAGGAACAGCGACAGCGAGGAGCCGATCACCGATTGCAGCAAGGTGGTGTCGGTGGTCAGCCGGGACTGGATTTCCGAGCTGCGGTTGTTTTCGTAGAAGCCCGGATGCAGGTAGATCAAGTGGTTGAACACTTGCCGCCGGATGTCCGCCACCACCCGCTCGCCGATCCACGACACCAGGTAAAACCGCGCAAAGGTGCCCACCGCCAGGCCCAGCACCAGGATCATGAACAGACCGATGGACTGGTTGAGCAGGTGCGGCGACTGGGTCATGAACCCCTGGTCCACCAGCAGGCGAATACCCTGGCCCATGGACAAGGTAATGCCGGCGGTGACGATCAGCGCCCACAAGGCGCCCAGGGCCTGCCAGCGGTAGGGAGCGACGAAGCGACTGGCCAGGCGAATCGCGCGGCGTTGACGGGCTGAGAGCATGGAGGGTTTCACCTGAAGGTTGGAGACGGGAACCTGCATAGCTACATGGGGGGAACTTGAGCGAATCACAATGAGTCAGGTTAATTATGCTCACCGAAGCTAGGCCCTAGAGGCTATCGGTCTAAGGACCGGCTGGAAATTTGTATCGGTTTCTGCTGGACTGGGCATTCGATCTGCGGGCCGCGCAAGGAGTTGTAACAACGCGGTCACGCGGGGGTTTTAAAGTAGGTACACAACCTGATGAGGAGACGGGCCATGTCCTTGCAAAACAGCAGCAACGCCAAAATTCAAGTGATCCGCCAACCGCAGCAATTGCCTTGCTCGTACATCGACGCTCAGGGCCGCGAAGTGCAAATCACCGAAGAAATGATCCAGAGCGCGTGCGCCGAACTGGAACAGAAATTGGTCAAGCCTGCCAAGCGAGGCTGATTCGCCCACGCTCTCTTAAACCCGGCCTTGATGGCCGGGTTTTTTATGCCTTCAGATTGCCTGTGCGCCCAATGCTGCCACGATGCTCGACAAGGCGGCAGACTCGCCGTTGATCCGCACTTTCAAGCCGTCAATCTCACGCCGCTCGGGGTAGTGCTTGCGCAATAGGTCGAAGGCCTTGCGCTGCTCATCCACTGTGCCTACCAGGCTGCGGCGGAAATCCGCGTCATCACGGCGCGGGTCGTACACGCTGCGGCACAGGGTCGCCAGGGCCCAGGCCGGATCGGTATTGGCATTGAGGCTGACTTCGGCCAGCCACGGCTCCGGCAGCAAGTCGCTCAATTGAATCGTCGGGTCCTGACCAAGATGCCGGCAAAACGCCTGATAGATCTGCGCCGTGCCGCGCTGCTTGCCGTCCAGGCTGTAGCCGGCGATATGCGGGGTGGCCAGCACACACAGGTCGGCCAGGTCGACGTCCACCTGCGGCTCGCCTTCCCACACATCCAGCACGGCCTGCAGGTCTTCGCGCGCCAGCAGCACCTCCTTGAGGGCGGCGTTGTCCACCACCGGGCCGCGGCTGGCGTTGATCAGCCAGGCACCGGGCTTGAGCTGGTTGAGGCGCTCGCGGTCGAACAAGTGCCAGGTGGAGCCGTTGCCGGATTTGTTCAGCGGCGTGTGCAGGCTGATCACATCGCACTGCTCGACGATCTGCTCCAGGCTGACGTAATCACCGTCCTCGGCGATCTGCCGGGGCGGGTCGCACACCAGCACGTTCCAGCCCAACGCCTTGAGCACCTTGACCAGACGCCCGCCGACCTCACCGGCCCCCACCACACCGTAGGTGCGCTGGGCCAGGTCGGCGCCTTCGATCTCGGCCAGGGTCAGCAGGCTGCCCAGCACATAGTCGACCACGCCACGGGCATTGCAGCCGGGGGCGCTGGACCACTGGATGCCGGCGCGCTGGAAGTAATCGAGGTCGAGGTGATCAGTGCCGATGGTGCAGGTGCCGACAAACCGCACCGGCGTGCCTTCGAGCAAGGCCCGGTTGACGTTGGTCACCGAACGCACCAGCAGCACATCGGCCTGCTCGATCGTCGCGCGGTCAATGGACCGGCCCGGAACCCGGCGAATCTCGCCAAATCCTTCGAAGAATGCATCGAGCAGCGGGATATTTTCGTCGGCAACAATCAGCATGGCAGGCTCCTTTCGCGGATCAGCAGTGTACAGCGGTTTTCCTTGTGGCGAGGGAGCTTGCTCCCGCTGGAGTGCGCAGCGCTCCCAAATGCAGCACCGTGTTTTTTCAGGTACACATCGGTTGCCCGTTATGGGGCTGCTGCGCAGCCCAGCGGGAGCAAGCTCCCTCACCACAGCAAGCGCCCTCGCCACAAAACGCTGCATTTGCGCGGGGATGTGTTTACAAATCCACAACACAGGTTTTTTCCTGACCAACACGTCAAGGCGTAGAATGCGCCGTCCTGCGCTCCCCTATCGGACATCCGTACGTGAACACTGCCACAACCACCACCGCCCTCTCCCGCCCCGCCCGCGTCAGCCTTGAAGTGCGCAATCTGCTGGCCCTGGCCCTGCCGATCATGATCGGGCAACTGGCGACCACCGCCATGGGCTTTGTCGATGCCGTGATGGCCGGGCGTGTGAGTTCCCGGGACCTGGCGGCAGTCGCCCTGGGCAACTCCATCTGGATCCCGGTGTACCTGCTGATGACCGGCACCCTGCTGGCCACCACGCCGAAAGTCGCCCAACGCTTCGGCGCCGGCACCCACGGTGAAATCGGCCCGCTGGTGCGCCAGTCGATGTGGCTGGCGCTGGTGGTGGGGATTACCGCGCTGCTGTTGCTGATCAGTGCCGAACCGATCCTGCATGTGATGAAGGTCGATCCCGAGCTGATCAAGCCGTGCATGGGCTACCTGCACGGCATCGCCTCGGGCATGCCGGCCATTGCGTTGTATTACGTGCTGCGCTGCTTCAGCGACGGGCTGGGCCGAACGCGGCCGAGCATGGTCATGGGCCTGTGCGGGCTGGCGCTGAATATTCCGCTGAACTATGTGTTCATCTACGGCCACTTCGGCGTGCCGGCCATGGGCGGCATCGGTTGCGGCTGGGCCACGGCGATCGTGATGTGGGTGATGATGCTTGGCCTGGCCGCCTGGACCCGCTGGGCACCGGTGTATCAGAGCAGCGAGCTGTTCAAGCGCTTTGACTGGCCGCAATGGTCGGTGATCAAGCGTGTGTTGAGCATTGGCTTGCCCATCGGGATCGCGGTGTTTGCCGAGTCGAGCATTTTTGCGGTGATCGCGCTGCTGATCGGCAGCCTCGGTGCCACGGTGGTGGCCGGACACCAGATCGCGCTGAACTTCAGCTCGCTGGTGTTCATGATCCCCTACTCCCTGAGCATGGCGGTCACCGTGCGCGTGGGCCAGGCCCTGGGCCGTGGCGAACCCCGTGAGGCGCGCTTTGCCGCAGGTGTCGGAATGGGCACCGCGTTGGTGTATGCCTGCCTGTCCTGCAGCCTGATGCTGCTGTTTCGCGAACAGATCGCCACCATCTACACCCAGGACCCGCTGGTGATCCAGGTGGCGGCGATGCTGATTGTGTTTGCGGCGCTGTTTCAGTTCTCGGACGCGATCCAGGTCACGGCCGCCGGCGCACTACGTGGTTACCAGGATACTCGGGTGACCATGGTGCTGACGCTGTTTGCGTATTGGGGCGTGGGCTTGCCGGTGGGCTACGCGCTGGGGCTGACCGAGTGGCTGGGCGACGCCCGTGGCCCGAGCGGCTTGTGGCAGGGGCTGATCGTGGGCCTGAGCTGTGCCGCGGCGATGTTGGTGATCCGCCTGGTGCGCAGCGCACGCAAGCGGATTCGCCGGGCTTAAGCCGATTTCTTGCGGATCCAGTATAGGTAGGTACCGGCCTGCTCCTGCTGGTCCACCAGTTCATGGTCGAGAAACACGCAGAACTTGGGGATGTCGCGACGGGTCGACGGATCGGTCGCGATCACCTTGAGCAAGCCACCGGGCGCTAGGTCGCGGATGTGCTGGTGCAGCATCATCACCGGTTCCGGGCAGTTGAGGCCGGTGGCGTCGAGGACGGCATCGACGGGTAAATCAGGGGTCAGGCTCATGGTTTACTCCTAAACAGGCCGGCATTTTAACGGTAACGCGGGGCGCCAGGTAGCCAGCGGCGCCCTCGGTTTTTTCGCGAGCAAGCTCGCTCCTATATTGAGCAGCGTTTACCGGGCCTTTGGCTTCTTCACATCCAACCGGCGCAAATGGCAGGTCACTTCTTCACGGTCGTGGTACAGCTGCTTGCAGCCGATCTCCACCCGGATGCCACGTTCCTTGAAGCCTTCCGCGATGCGTTCAAGCAGGCGCTTCACTTCGGCATAACGCTGCTTCATCGGCAACTTCAGGTTGACCACTGCTTCGCGGCAATGTCCCTCGCCGATCCAGGTTTCCAACAGGGCCGCATTGCGCGCCGGTTTTTCGACGATGTCGCACACCATCCAGTCCACCGGCTGCTTGGGGGTGTAGATGAAGCCGTCGGCCATCAAGTGCTGCACCAGCCCGGTGTCCATCAGGCTTTCGGCCATCGGGCCGTTGTCGATGGCGGTCACCAGCATGCCACGGTTGACCAGTTGCCAGGTCCAGCCCCCAGGCGCTGCGCCGAGGTCGACGCCGGTCATGTCGCTGTGCAGGCGCTCGTCCCACTGATCACGGGGGATAAAGTGGTGCCAGGCCTCTTCCAGCTTCAAGGTCGAGCGGCTTGGCGCGTCCCGCGGGAATTTGAGGCGCGGGATGCCCATCGGCCACATGGCCGAGTTGTTTGACTCGGCCAGGCCCATGAACACTTCGCGGCCGCTCTTGAAGGTCAACAGCAGGCGCGGCTTGCTGGCGTCTTCCACCAGTTTGCCGGCGGCCATCAGCGCCTTGCGCAAGTGAACTTCGAATTTCTTGCAGAAGTTCGACAGCTCCTTGCCGTCATTGGTGTCGACCATTTCCAGCCACAGGCTGCCGCACACCGGGAAATCCCGCAGGTGCGCGAGGATCACGCTGATACGGTCGGTTTCCGGCAAGTCGATGAACACCCCGCGCGCCCACTGCCTCGGGAAGATCAGCTCGGCAAAGCGTTGGCCGCGCATCAGGCGCTGGGCGCCGTCTTCTTCGGTGCAGACAAATTCGGCGCAGGCGCTGCCGGTCTTGGCCTTGGCATAGCCCGAAACGTTCAGGCGTGCGGCGTGTTCCGCGATCTCGGAACAGACTTCGCCTTCAAAACCCGGGCGGCAGTGCATAAAAAGGGTGTTCATCAACTCTCCTGGATCACGGGCTTGCTATAGCGCAATGCCTGTCATGAAAACGCGCGCATGATAGCCGAGTTCGGAACCTTGGACTTATTGATAGAGTCCAGTAATTAGCCAGCTACTTAAAACAGGGCTAATTTGTAAGCTCTGTTCGTCCCGTCAGGTCCGTAGCCGTGCGGACCATAAGGAGTCATGTAATGTCATCCCTTGATAGTCTGAGAACCCTTAAAATCTTACAGATCGACGACAAGACCTATCACTACTTCAGCCTGCCCGAAGCCGCCAAGAGCCTGGGTGATCTGGACAAGCTGCCGATGTCCCTCAAGGTGCTGCTGGAAAACCTGCTGCGCTGGGAAGACGAAAAGACCGTCACCGGCGCCGACCTCAAGGCCATTGCCGCCTGGCTCAAGGAGCGCCGCTCCGACCGCGAGATCCAATACCGCCCCGCCCGTGTGCTGATGCAAGACTTTACCGGCGTGCCCGCCGTGGTCGACCTGGCCGCCATGCGCGCCGCCGTGGCCAAGGCCGGCGGTGACCCGCAACGCATCAACCCGCTGTCACCGGTGGACCTGGTGATCGACCACTCGGTGATGGTCGACAAGTTCGCCACCACCGGCGCCTTCCAGGAAAACGTCGACATCGAAATGCAGCGCAACGGCGAACGCTACGCCTTCCTGCGCTGGGGCCAGAGCGCCTTCGACAACTTCAGCGTAGTGCCACCGGGCACCGGCATCTGCCACCAGGTCAACCTGGAATACCTCGGCCGCACCGTGTGGACCAAGGATGAAGACGGCCGCACCTACGCCTTCCCCGACACATTGGTAGGCACCGACTCCCACACCACCATGATCAACGGCCTCGGCGTATTGGGCTGGGGAGTGGGCGGGATCGAAGCGGAAGCCGCGATGCTCGGGCAGCCGGTGTCGATGCTGATCCCGGAAGTGATCGGCTTCAAGCTCACCGGCAAGCTGAAAGAAGGCATCACCGCCACCGACCTGGTGCTGACCGTCACCCAGATGTTGCGCAAAAAAGGCGTGGTCGGGAAATTCGTCGAATTCTATGGTGATGGCCTGGCTGACCTGCCCCTGGCAGACCGCGCCACCATCGCCAACATGGCCCCGGAATACGGCGCCACTTGCGGCTTCTTCCCGGTGGACGACGTGACTCTGGACTACCTGCGCCTGTCAGGCCGTCCTGCGGAAACCGTCAAGCTGGTAGAGGCGTACACCAAGGCCCAGGGCCTATGGCGCAACGCCGGTCAGGAGCCCATCTTCACTGACAGCCTGGCGCTGGACATGGGCAGCGTCGAAGCCAGCCTCGCGGGGCCAAAACGTCCGCAAGACCGCGTTTCCCTGCCGAACGTCGGCCAAGCCTTCAGCGACTTCCTCGACCTGCAATTCAAACCCACCAACAAGGAAGAAGGCCGCCTGGAGAGCGAAGGCGGCGGCGGTGTTGCGGTGGGCAACGCCGACCTGATCGGTGAAGCCGACTACGACTTCGAAGGCCAGACCTATCGCTTGAAAAACGGCGCGGTGGTGATCGCGGCCATTACCTCCTGCACCAACACCTCCAACCCGAGCGTGATGATGGCGGCGGGCCTGGTGGCGAAAAAGGCCGTGGAGAAAGGACTGAAGAGCAAGCCCTGGGTGAAAACCTCCCTGGCGCCGGGCTCCAAAGTCGTGACTGATTACTACAAAGCGGCAGGCTTGACCCAATACCTCGACAAGCTGGGCTTCGACCTGGTGGGTTATGGCTGCACCACCTGTATCGGCAACTCCGGGCCGCTGCCCGAGCCGATCGAAAAAGCCATCCAGAAAGCCGACCTGGCCGTGGCCTCGGTGCTCTCGGGCAACCGTAACTTCGAAGGCCGGGTGCACCCCCTGGTGAAAACCAACTGGTTGGCCTCCCCGCCCCTCGTGGTGGCCTATGCCCTGGCCGGCACCGTGCGCATGGACATCAGCAGCGAACCACTGGGCACCGGCTCTGACGGAAAACCGGTGTACCTGCGGGACATCTGGCCCAGCAGCAAGGAAATCGCCGACGCCGTTGCACAAGTCAGCACCGGGATGTTCCACAAGGAATACGCCGAGGTGTTTGCCGGTGATGAACAGTGGCAGGCCATTGAAGTGCCGCAGGCTGCAACCTACGTGTGGCAGAAGGACTCCACCTACATCCAGCACCCACCGTTCTTCGACGACATCGGCGGCCCGCTGCCGGTGATCGAAGACGTCAAGGGCGCCAACGTGCTGGCATTGCTGGGGGACTCGGTGACCACCGACCACATCTCCCCTGCCGGCAACATCAAGACCGACAGCCCGGCCGGCAAATACCTGCGCGAGCAAGGCGTCGAACCGCGGGACTTCAACTCCTACGGCTCGCGTCGCGGCAACCATGAAGTGATGATGCGCGGCACCTTCGCCAACATCCGCATCCGCAACGAAATGCTCGGCGGCGAGGAAGGCGGCAATACGATCTACATCCCTACCGGCGAGAAAATGCCGATCTATGACGCCGCCATGAAATACCAGGCCTCGGGCACCCCGCTGGTGGTGATCGCCGGCCAGGAATACGGCACCGGCTCAAGCCGTGACTGGGCGGCCAAGGGCACCAACCTGCTGGGGGTCAAGGCGGTGATCGCCGAGAGTTTCGAGCGGATTCACCGTTCCAACCTGGTGGGCATGGGCGTGCTGCCCCTGCAGTTCAAGCTGGACCAGAACCGCAAGGCACTCAAGCTGACCGGCAAGGAGAAGATCGACATCCTCGGGCTGACCAACACCGAGATCGAGCCACGCATGAACCTGACGCTGGTGATCACCCGTGAGGATGGCAGCAGCGAGAAGGTCGAAGTGCTGTGCCGCATCGACACCCTCAATGAGGTCGAGTACTTCAAGGCCGGCGGGATCCTGCACTACGTGTTGCGGCAGTTGATTGCCTCGTAACTGACACGCGCTACCCAAAACACCGCCTTCCCTGGCGGTGTTTTCATTTTTACCGTCGGTGACGCTCGGTATACTGCCGCCCTCAGATTTTGACTGTCACAAGGATTCCCCATGCTTGCATTGCCATGGCTGTACCTGGCGCTTCTTTCCATCGGCTATGTACTTGCCTTGAGCTACGGGCAATTGGGGTTAATGGCGGCGCTTTCCGTCGCCATGCTGCTGTTGGCCGGGTTTGCCGTGCGGCAACAGCGAAACCCGTGGGTACGCTATCTGGGCCACGGGCTGTTTATCGTACTGGCGCTGGGGCTGGCGATGCATTGGCTGCCGGGGTTCTACAACGGTCGCGGGATCGCGCCGCAGCGCTTTACGGACGACGCCGTGCCTTTCTCGATGTACCTGAACCAGGACAAGCCGCTGATTGGCTTCTGGCTGCTGCTGGCCTGCCCGTGGATTGTTGCGCGCCGGACCCTGCGCCTGTCGATCTACGCCACCGCCCTGGCGTTGACACTGACGGCGATTGCCGCCCTGGGCGGCGCTGCGTTGCTGGGCGTCATCAGTTGGGCCCCGAAGTGGCCGGAGCAGGCCTGGCTGTGGGTGTTGAATAACCTGCTGCTGGTGACCCTGGTGGAGGAAGCGCTGTTCCGCGGTTATATCCAGGGCGGCCTGAGCCGACGGTTCAAGCAATTGCCCTATGGTGAAAACCTCGCATTGCTGTTGGCCGCCCTGTTGTTCGGCCTGGTACACCTGGGCGCAGGCTGGCAGTGGACCCTGCTGGCGACCATCGCAGGCCTGGGCTACGGCCTGGCGTATCGCTTTGGCGGATTGGGCGCGGCGATCGTTACGCACTTCGGGCTGAACCTGCTGCATTTCGGGTTGTTTACCTATCCGATGCTGGCGGGCTGAGGCTGCGCCGATTGTTGCAAAAAATAAGTTAAATAAAACCCCGCGACGGTCGACAACCTGTCAAAGCCTTGCGGATTGAACAATCATGCGTAATAACCAACCCGTTACCCAGCGCGAACGTACCTTCCCCGCTCAGCAACGGTTGATCTCCACCACGGATGCCAAAGGCGTGATCACCTACTGCAACGACGCCTTCGTCGAGATCAGTGGGTTTTCCCATGACGAACTGCTGCGTGCCCCGCACAACCTGGTTCGTCATCCGGATGTGCCGGCGGCAGTGTTCGCACACATGTGGTCCACGCTCAAACAAGGCTTGCCATGGATGGGCATCGTCAAGAACCGCTGCAAGAGCGGTGATCACTATTGGGTCAACGCCTATGTGACACCGGTCTTCGACGGCAACCAGGTGATCGGCTACGAGTCGGTGCGGGTCAAGCCCACCGCCGAGCAGATCCGCCGTGCCGAAGCGCTTTACCAGCGCATCAACCAGGGCAAGCCGGCCATCCCGCGCCGCGACAAGTGGCTGCCGGTGTTGCAGGACTGGCTGCCGTTTATCCTGGTCAGCCAGTTGAGCTTCCTGATTGGCGTGTGGCTCAATTCCCACTGGGGCTTTGCCCTGGCAGCGGCGCTGTCGGTACCGCTGGGCCTGTTGGGCCTGAGCTGGCAACAACGCGGGCTCAAGCGCTTGCTGCGCCTGGCCGAACAGACCACCTCAGACCCGCTGATCGCGCAGATGTACACCGACAGCCGCGGCGCCCAGGCGCGCCTGGAAATGTCGATCCTCAGCCAGGAGGCGCGCCTGAAGACGTGTCTTACCCGTTTGCAGGACACGGCTGAACACCTCAACTCCCAGGCGGCGCAGTCCAATACCCTGGCGCATAACAGCTCCAGCGGTCTTGAACGCCAGCGCGTGGAAACCGAACAGGTGGCCACCGCGGTCAACCAGATGGCCGCGACGACTCAGGAAGTCGCCAGCCATGTGCAACGCACCGCCGATGCCACCCAGGAAGCCAATCGCCTGACCGGGCGTGGCCGTGATATCGCCGGCGAAACCCGCGAAGCGATTCAGCGCCTGTCGGTGGCCGTGGGCGAGACCGGCGTGACCGTGACCCAACTGGCCAAGGACAGTGACGAAATCGGTGGCGTGGTGGATGTGATCAAAGGCATCGCCGACCAGACCAACCTGCTGGCACTGAACGCGGCCATCGAAGCGGCCCGTGCCGGGGAGATGGGCCGGGGCTTCGCAGTGGTGGCCGACGAAGTGCGGCAACTGGCCCAGCGCACCAGCGAGTCCACCGGGCAGATTCATGCGCTGATCGCCAAGCTGCAACAGACCGCCAGCGCGGCCGTACAAACCATGGACGCCGGGCATCGCCAGGCGGAAGAAGGTGTGGCACGGGTGATGGAAGCGGATCAGGCGCTGATCGGGATCAGCGAGGCGGTGGCGCACATCACTGATATGACGGCGCAGATTGCGGCGGCGACCGAAGAGCAGAGCTCGGTGGCGGAAGAGATCAGCCGTAACATCAGCACCATTGCGCTGCTGGCGGACCAGACGTCGGAACAGGCGTTGAATTCGGCGCAGTTGAGTGAAGAGCTGACGCATACCGCCAATACCCAGTACTCGCTGGTAGAGCGGTTTAACCGGTAAACCGCTTTCGCGAGCAAGCCCGCTCCCACATTTGGAATGCATTTCAAATGTGGGAGCGGGCTTGCTCGCGAAAGGGCCCTATCAGGCAGGCGCCGAGAAACCCGGCCACCTTCACCGCCGCAGCCTCCAAATGCTGCTCATGACTGAACCCCGAAGCCTTCAACGGCTTCAAATCATGATCCCCCGCCACCAGCCACATCACCTCGATGCTCGGCGACAACACATACCCCTCCACCGCCGCCCGATTGCCCAGCGCATCCCGCTCGCCCTGCACAATCAACGTCGGCGTCTTCAGTCCGGCCAGATGCTCGGTCCGGGGTTTCTCCGGCTTGCCCACCGCATAAAACGGATAACCCAGGCACACCAGCGCATCCGCGCCCAGTTCATCCGCCAGTAAACTGGCCATCCGCCCGCCCATGGACTTGCCGCCCACCGCCAGTTTCCCAGCGACATGACGTCGCACCTCGGCATACACCTCACGCCAGCATTCCAGCAGTTTCGGGGCTGGATTGGGTGGGCGTTTGCCCCCGTCCACACGGCGCTGGGCCATGTAGGGAAACTCGAAGCGCAACACGTTCACGCCATGCCCGGCAAGGCGTGCAGCCATGTCGCTCATGAAGCCCGAGTCCATCGGCGCGCCCGCGCCGTGGGCCAGGATCAGCGTCGCGGGCGTACGCGCGATAGACCCTGTGGCGGCATTCCACAACCAGCCGCGTTCCCGCACACACTGCGCCCATTGATCCCCGTCAATACTGGCCTTGTGCTCTTTGCCCATGCTTGCCTCGCTTTTTAGTCTGCCTATAACTCCAGCCCAAGTGCCGCATTTGCTTGGGTTGAACCGTGGATGGGGAACCATGAACACTACTTTAAGTACCGCCTATAACTACAAGGTGGTCCGCCAATTCGCCATTATGACGGTGGTGTGGGGCATCGTCGGCATGGGACTCGGGGTTTTTCTCGCTGCCCAGTTGGTATGGCCCGAACTCAACTTCAATTTGCCCTGGACCAGTTTCGGCCGCTTGCGCCCGCTGCACACCAACGCGGTGATCTTTGCCTTTGGCGGTTGCGCGCTGTTTGCCAGCTCCTTCTACTCGGTGCAACGCACCTGCCAGACCCAATTGTTCGCGCCAAAGATCGCGCAGTTCTGCTTCTGGGGCTGGCAGCTGGTGATTGTGCTGGCCGCGATCACCTTGCCGCTGGGCTACACCAGCTCCAAGGAATACGCCGAGCTGGAATGGCCGATCGACATCCTGATCACCATCGTCTGGGTGGCCTATGCCATCGTGTTCTTCGGCACGGTGATGAAGCGCAACACCAAGCACATCTACGTCGGTAACTGGTTCTTCGGTGCGTTCATCATCACCGTGGCCATCCTGCATATCGTCAACAACCTGGAAATCCCGGTCAGCCTGACCAAGTCCTACTCGCTGTACGGCGGTGCGACGGATGCCATGGTGCAGTGGTGGTATGGGCATAACGCGGTAGGCTTTTTCCTCACCGCCGGCTTCCTGGGGATGATGTACTACTTCGTGCCGAAACAGGCCGAACGCCCGGTGTATTCCTATCGCCTGTCCATCGTGCACTTCTGGGCACTGATCACCCTGTACATCTGGGCCGGCCCGCACCACTTGCACTACACCGCGCTGCCGGACTGGGCACAGTCCCTGGGCATGGTGATGTCGCTGGTACTGCTGGCACCGAGCTGGGGCGGGATGATCAACGGAATGATGACCCTGTCGGGCGCCTGGCATAAGTTGCGCAGCGACCCGATCCTGCGATTCCTGGTGGTTTCCCTGGCCTTCTACGGCATGTCGACCTTTGAAGGGCCGATGATGGCGATCAAGACGGTCAACGCCCTCTCCCACTACACCGACTGGACCATCGGCCACGTACACGCCGGGGCGCTGGGTTGGGTAGCGATGATCTCCATCGGCGCGCTGTATCACATGATCCCGAAAATCTTCGGTCGCGAGCAGA
>NZ_JBIUVK010000033.1:0-66582 GCF_044742865.1 Pseudomonas sp. NPDC087814
ACCCGCCAGAAGACGAGCTTCTTCACGATCATCAAGACCCTTGAGCTTTGCGACCAGGAACTTGTCGCTCCCGCGTCCACTGACCAGCTCTACCTGTTTCACACTACCTTCGCGCTTGAGCGTCCAGGTCTTGTACTGCAACAGGTTTTCAGTCGGATCAGTAAAGGAATACACCTTCACTTCGCCGCGAACGCCATGAACAGAATAAATCTTGCCGATAACGATCAAATCATCAGCAACCGCTGGCGTCGCGTTCATATTGCTCAGGCCGCAGCCTTAGATGCATCCTTCAACAACTGAGCAACGCGCTCAGAAGGTTGTGCACCAACGCTCAGCCAGTAGGCTACGCGCTCTTGGTTCACGGACAGACGGACTTCTTGACCACGAGCGATCGGGTTGAAGAAGCCAACTTGTTCCTTGTGAGAGCCGTCACGTGGGTTGCGGCTGTCAGTTACGGTCAAGTGGTAAAACGGGCGCTTTTTGGAGCCGCCAAGGGCAAGACGGATTGTTAGCATGTGAACATCGTTCCTGTAGTCGGTGCTGCAAATCTAAATGCACAGCGGGCATAGGTGCCCGAAAGGCCGCATATTCTAAGGAATATCCGGACTTTTGCAAATGTCTTTTTCTGGCGCCTATCAGCGTGCCATTCAGATCTGCTATAGAGCCGTCGGTTAAAACGGCAAGTCAGCTCCCGCCAATGGCGGGTTTGCTGGAGATCCCGCATCCCTGCGGGTCGGAGCAGAAGCGAACTTCTGCTCGAATTCTTTACATTTTCGGCATGCCGCCGCCGGGCAACATACCGCCCATGCCGCGCATCATCTTGGCCATCCCGCCTTTTGCGGAGAATTTCTTCATCATCTTCTGCATCTGCTTGTGCTGCTTGATCAAGCGACCGATGTCCTGCACCTGGGTGCCGGAACCCATGGCGATCCGACGTTTGCGCGAACCGCTGATCAGCTCAGGGTCGCGGCGCTCGGCCGGGGTCATGGAATTGATGATGGCTTCCATCTGCTTGAATTGCTTCTCTGCCGCGCCCTGGGCATTGCCCATTTGCGCCAGGTTCACGCCGCCGATGTTCGGCAGCTTGTCCATCAGGCCGCCGAGGCCCCCCATGTTCTTCATCTGTTGCAACTGGTCGCGGAAGTCTTCGAGGTCGAAGCCCTTGCCCTTCTTCAGCTTTTTAGCCAGCTTGTCGGCCTTGTCCTTGTCGAGGGTCGCTTCCGCTTGCTCGATCAGGCTGAGCACGTCGCCCATGCCGAGGATACGCGAGGCGATCCGCTCAGGGTGGAACGGCTCGAGCGCTTCGCTCTTCTCGCCCATACCGATGAACTTGATCGGCTTGCCGGTAATGGCGCGTACCGACAAGGCGGCACCGCCACGGGCATCGCCGTCGACCTTGGTCAGGATCACACCGGTCAGCGGCAGTGCATCACCAAAGGCCTTGGCGGTATTGGCCGCATCCTGGCCGGTCATGGCATCGACCACGAACAGGGTTTCTACCGGGTTGATCGCGGCATGCAGCGCCTTGATCTCGCCCATCATCTCTTCGTCGATGTGCAGGCGACCGGCGGTATCGACGATGACCACGTCGATGAATTTCAGCTTGGCTTCTTTAATAGCCGCCTGGGCGATATCGACCGGCTTCTGGCTCAGGTCGGACGGGAAGAAGGTCACGCCCACTTCGCCCGCGAGCATTTCCAGCTGTTTAATAGCCGCCGGGCGGTAAACGTCGGCAGACACCACCATCACCGACTTCTTCTTGCGCTCTTTAAGGAAGCGCGCCAGTTTGCCGGCGGTGGTGGTCTTGCCCGCACCTTGCAGACCGGCCATCAGCACAACGGCTGGCGGCACGGCGCTGAGGTTCAAATCTTCGTTGGCCGCGCCCATCAGGCTTTCGAGTTCGGCCTGGACGATCTTCACAAAGGCCTGGCCCGGCGTCAGGCTGCGGGACACTTCGGTGCCGACCGCGCGCTCTTTGACCGAGTTGACGAAGTCCTTCACCACCGGCAAGGCGACGTCGGCTTCCAGCAACGCCATGCGCACTTCACGCAGGGTGTCTTTAATATTGTCCTCGGTCAGCTTGGCCTTGCCGGTGACATGGCGCAGCGTCTGCGAGAGACGGTCAGTCAGATTTTCAAACATGCGCGATCCTTTCAGGCCCTATTCATCGAAATGCATTGTTAGACCGAGGTAATGGCGGCCCAGGCTGTGGTAAATCGCTATTAAAAACAGCGCTCGGCGAGCCTGCGGCGTGGGCAGGTCGCGGATTATAGCGAAGACTGTCGCCATGCACACCCGCTGTCTGGCCTGAGAGTCTTTCGTGTTACGCAGGTGTATGCCAAACTCAGCGCCTTTCGGGCCTGCTTAACAGGATTTATGCTCCCTTTGTCACCCAGTTTGCTACCCAGCCTCGCCGCCGCCATCTTGTATGCCGCTGCGACCCTCTATCAGGGCACTCGTCTGGCCCAAGGCGCCAAGGCCGACAAACGCCTGCTGGTAGGCCTTGGCGTCCTCGCCCTGCTGGCTCACGCCGCCAGCCTGTTCACGCACTTGATGACGCCGGTCGGCCTGGGCCTGGATTTCTTCAGCGCTGCCAGCCTGATTGCCGCCGCGGTGATCGCGCTGACCCTGATGGCCTGCTACCGGATCCCGGTGGAGAACCTGCTGGTGCTGTTGTTCCCGCTCGGGATGCTGACGGTGCTGCTGGCGCAATTCACACCGACCGGCACCGTGCAGGTCATTGATGAAGAGCCGGGCATCCTCGCCCACATCCTGCTGTCGATCCTCGCCTACGGCATGTTCACCATCGCGGTGTTCCAGGCCTTGCTGCTGCTGTTGCAAGACCACCAGCTCAAGCACAAGCACCCGTCCGGGCTGATCAAGAACTTCCCGCCGCTGCAAACCATGGAAAGCCTGCTGTTCGGCTTCCTCTGGGCCGGCTGGACGCTGCTGTCGCTGTCGCTGATCTCCGGCTGGCTGTTCGTCGAGAACCTGTTTGCCCAGCACCTTGTGCATAAAACCCTGCTGGCCTGCCTGGCCTGGGTGGTGTTCAGCGTGCTGCTGTGGGGCCGCAACCGTCTCGGCTGGCGCGGGCACAAGGCGATCCGCTGGACCCTGGCCGGTTTCTGCCTGCTGATGCTGGCCTATTTCGGCAGCAAGCTGGTTCGCGAATACATCCTGCATATCTGACGGGCAGCCGACATGGACAACTTGCCCTTGGGGCCGATGCTTGCGGTAGTAGCCTTGCTGGTTTTATGGTCGGCGCTGTTTACCGCCATCGAAGCCGCCCAGCAACATTTGCTGGCCCTGCGCCCCGGCACCCGCCAGGGTGACAAAGCCGCCGCCCGCCTGAACTTCCCGCGCAACAGCCTGATCCTCTGCAACACCCTGTGCCGCGCCGTGGTGGTGATTCTCTGCACCCTGCTGGCGATCTACGCCTGGGCGCAAAACGGCCCGTGGCTCGGCTGGGTGATCTCCAGCGCGGTGCTGCTGGTGCTGGCCGACTATCTGCCGCGCGCCCTGGCCACTCGCCACCCGCAAACCATCCTTGGCTTCGGCAATACCTTGCTGAGCGTGCCGCTGAAAATCCTTTATCCGCTGGCCTGGCTACTCAACGGTGTCAGCCTGTTGCTGCTGCGCCCGTTCACCCGCAAGCCCGGGCTGGTCAAGAAGAGCGACGAGCCGCAGCCGGACCAGGACGACGAGCCGGAAGCCGAAATCCCCAACACCCGCGCGCCGGGCATGCCGGGCATCCACGCCCTGGACAACATCACCGTCAACGACATCCTGGTGCCCCGCAGCGAAGTGGACGGCATCAACCTGGATGACCCGGTAGAGGAAATCATCGAGCAACTGCGGGTTTCCACCCGAACCCGGCTGCCGGTGTTCCACAGCGACATCAACCAGGTCGAGGCGGTGCTCAACACCCGGCAGATCCGCCACCTGCTGCCGGACGCCAGCCTGACCAAGGAAGCCCTGCTGGAGGCCTGTCACGAGCCCTACTTCGTCCCGGAAAGCACACCGCTGCAACTGCAATTGCTGAACTTCCACAAGCAACAGCGCCGCCTCGGCATGGTGGTGGATGAATACGGCGAAGTGCTGGGCATTGTGACCCTGGAAGACATTCTTGAAGAAATCGTCGGTGAGTTCGAAAACGAGCAGCACCTCGACAACCCGCACATCCAGCCCCAACTGGATGGCCGCTACGTGATCGACGGCGCCGCCTCGATCCGTGACTTGAACAAAACCCTCGGCTGGCACCTGCCCAGCGACGGCCCCAAGACCCTCAACGGCCTGGTGACCGAAGCGCTGGAGACCATCCCGGACTGCGCCGTGTGCCTGAAAATCGGCCGTTATCGCCTGGAAATCCTCGAGACCGAGGACAACCGCGTCGCCAAGGTGCTGATCTGGCACACCAGCACGGTGCCGGTCGCCGCTTAAGCCCCTTGTTGGATCCGCAAACCCCTTCCTATAATCGGGCGGCTTACCCAAGCCCCGCCCGACCGCGTGCTACCCGCACTGAGCGCGTCCAGGCAGCGTTTTACCGTGTCTGACCGGTGTTTGCTCCCATCCCGAGCCGCCCCGCGCACAACCCTGATCCATGGGTGTTCGACCAATAATAATCCGCGTCCAAACGCGCAATGACCGTCAGGGATACCTCAATGAGCACCACCTATAACGAGACGGCGACCGCCGCCCCGACCAACTCGACGGCCCGGGTCGCCACCGCGAGCATCATCGGCACCGCCATCGAGTTCTACGACTTCTATATCTACGCAACTGCCGCCGCGCTGGTGATCGGCCCGGTGTTCTTCCCGCAAACCTCCGGCACGGCGCAGATGCTCGCCTCGTTCCTGACCTTCGGTATCGCGTTTATCGCGCGGCCACTGGGCTCGGCGCTGTTCGGCCACTTTGGTGACCGGATTGGCCGCAAGTCGACACTGGTGGCTTCCCTGCTGCTGATGGGCGTGTGCACCACGCTGATCGGCTTGCTGCCCGGATATGACAGCATCGGCGCCTGGGCACCGATCCTGCTCTGCGTACTGCGCTTCGGCCAGGGCCTCGGGCTTGGCGGCGAATGGGGCGGCGCGGCGTTGCTGGCCACCGAGAACGCCCCGAAGGGCAAACGCGCCTGGTTCGGCATGTTCCCGCAACTGGGCCCGTCGATTGGCTTTCTGGCGGCCAACGGGCTGTTCCTGATCCTGGCCATGAGCCTGAGCGACGAGCAGTTCCGCAGCTGGGGCTGGCGCATTCCGTTCATTCTCAGCGCGGCGCTGGTAATGGTGGGGCTGTATGCGCGGCTCAAACTGCATGAAACGCCGGTGTTCGCGAACGCCGTGGCCAAGGAAGCGCCGGTGAAGGTGCCGCTGGTGGAACTGTTCAGCCAGCATTGGCTGCCGGTCCTGCTGGGTGCGGCCTCGATGGTGGTGTGTTATGCGCTGTTCTATATCACCACCGCGTTTTCCCTGAGCTACGGCGTGTCTACGCTGGGTTACAGCCGTGAAACCTTCCTCGGGCTGTTGTGCTTCGCGGTGCTGTTCATGGGCGCGGCGACGCCGCTGGCGGCGTGGGCCAGCGACCGTTACGGGCGTAAGCCGGTGCTGATTGTGGGGGCGATTCTGACCATCCTCTCCGGCTTCACCATGGAGCCGTTGCTGACCCACGGTTCAACCTGGGCCGTGGCACTGTTCCTGGCGCTGGAGCTGTTCCTGATGGGCGTGACGTTTGCCCCGATGGGCGCGATGTTGCCGGAACTGTTCCCGACCCGCGTGCGTTATACCGGTGCTTCGGCGGCGTATAACCTGGGTGGGATCGTGGGTGCGTCGGCGGCACCGTTCTTCGCGACCAAGCTGGTGGCGATGGGCGGTTTGAGTTATGTCGGCGGGTATGTGTCGGCGGCAGCGGTGATCAGCTTGATTGCTGTGCTGTGCCTGAAAGAGACGCGCAATAACGATTTGAACAAGGTCGCCTGATAAACCGCCTTCGGGAGCAAGCCCCCTCCCACATTTTGATTTGCGAATACATTCAAATGTGGGAGCGGGCTTGCTCGCGATGGGCGCGACTCGGTTACAGCTCTACAACAACAGCCTTCGAAGCACGAGTGGCTTTAGCCCGCGCTGCCTCAATCGACTCATCCCGCGCCAGCGCCACGCCCATACGGCGCTGGCCATTCACTTCCGGCTTGCCGAACAGACGCAACGCCGTATCCGGCTCGCTCAAGGCTGCACCCAGGTTGGAAAACGCCGTCTGGGTCGACTTGCCTTCCACCAGGATCACTGCCGAAGCCGAAGGCCCGAACTGACGGATCAACGGGATCGGCAGGCCGAGAATTGCCCGCGCATGCAGGGCGAACTGCGACAAGTCCTGGGAAATCAGGGTCACTAGGCCAGTGTCATGGGGGCGCGGCGACACTTCGCTGAACCACACCTGATCGCCTTTGATAAACAGCTCGACGCCAAACAGACCACGACCACCCAACGCTTCGGTTACCGCCTTGGCAACGCGCTCGGATTCCGCCAGTGCAATCGGGCTCATGGCCTGTGGCTGCCAGGATTCCTGATAGTCGCCCTTCTCCTGACGGTGACCGACAGGCGCGCAGAAGGTAGTGCCGCCAATGTGGCGCACGGTCAGCAGGGTGATTTCGTAGTCGAAGTCGATAAAGCCTTCGATGATCACGCGGCCCTTGCCGGCACGCCCGCCTTCCTGGGCGTAATCCCAGGCTTTCTGCACGTCATCGGCGCTGCGCAGCAGGCTCTGGCCCTTGCCCGACGAACTCATCACCGGCTTGACCACACACGGGAAGCCCAGGTCGGTGACGGCCTTGCTGTAGTCCTCGAAGGTGTCGGCGAAGTGGTACGGCGAGGTCGGCAGGTCCAGCTCTTCGGCGGCCAGGCGACGGATGCCTTCGCGGTTCATGGTCAGCAACGTCGCGCGGGCGGTCGGGATCACGGTGAAGCCTTCGGCTTCCAGCTCCACGAGGGTGGCGGTGGCGATCGCTTCGATTTCCGGCACGATGAAGTGCGGCTTTTCGGCTTCGATCACGGCACGCAGGGCGGCGCCATCGAGCATGTTGATCACGTGGCTGCGGTGGGCAACCTGCATGGCCGGTGCGTTGGCGTAGCGATCCACGGCAATCACTTCAACGCCCAGGCGTTGCAGTTCGATTACCACTTCCTTGCCCAGCTCACCGCAGCCACACAGCATTACGCGGGTCGCGGTTGGCGACAATGGAGTTCCGATTCGGGTCATCTCAGGTCCTCAGGGGAGCGGATCGTGGGGAGAAAGGCCGGCATTTTACATGAACTGTAAAGATTGGCTTCAGTTGGCGACGCGCTGCCGGCGCAAACGCCAGGCCATGGCCAGCCACACCACGGTAACGCCGGCGAATTTCGACACCAGGGCAGTGCCGGCGACCGCGGGCGTCAAGGCGCCGATCAGGCCGAAAAAGATGAAGGTATCGAGGGGGATACTCAGCGCCGAACTTATCCACAGGCGGTCGTGGAGTGGGCGCTTGGTGATGCTGAACACCAGCCAGTCAATGCATTCGGACACCGCGAACGCCGTGGCGCTGGCCAGGGCGATGGACGGATCGGAGGTGATATAGGACAGCACCAGCGCCGCCAGCATGGCGATGATCGCGCCATGGCCGAAACGGGTTTGCACCATGTCCCGCAGGACAAATACCAAACCGCCCCAGGCGGACCAGATCACATCCAGGTGCGGAGCGGTGGAAAAGGCAAAGTTGATCAGCACGACGCTGCTGATGTAGGCAATCAGGAAGAACATGGGGCGAGGGACCTGTGAACAAGGGGCACAGGGTACTTCACATTTGGAAATATGTCGTCTGGGCGGGCCCTTTCGCGAGCAAGCCCGCTCCCACATTTTGAACGCATTCCTCCAAGATAAACGCAATCAAATGTGGGAGCGGGCTTGCTCGCGAAAGCCGTCTATCAGGCGCCGGACTTCCCCGGAATCATCCACACCAGCCCACTCGCCTTCGCCCGCTCATGGCACAACCCCAACACCACCCGGCGCTCGGTATTGTCCATGCGACTCCAGCGGGTGATTTCATCCACCGTGCGCTGGCATCCCGTGCAGATATCATCGTCATCCAGCGCACAAATGCTCACGCACGGCGAGGCGACGGGTCGTTCTACCGGGTTCATTCTTCCTGCTCAACCAGATCACGGGCATACCGCTGGGCGTTATGCACATAGTGCGCAGCGCTGGCCTCGAGCATTTTCTTCTGCACGTCGGTCAGTTCCCGCACCACCTTGCCCGGCGAGCCCATCACCAACGAACCATCGGGAATTTCCTTGCCCTCGCCGATCAGCGAATTGGCGCCGATGATGCAGTGCTTGCCGATCTTCGCCCCGTTAAGAATCACCGCATTGATGCCAATCAGGCTGTAATCGTCGACGGTGCAGCCATGCAACATGGCGTTATGGCCGATGGTCACGCCGGTGCCGAGGGTCAGCGGGTAACCCATGTCGGTGTGCATCACGCTGCCGTCCTGCACGTTGCTGTTCTTGCCGATCAGGATCAGCTCGTTGTCGCCGCGCAACACCGCGTTGAACCAGACGTTGGCGCCCTCCTCCAGTTTGACCTTGCCCACCAGCGTGGCATTGGGGGCCACCCAGCTGTTGGGATGGGTTTCGACTCGGGCGTCGCCCAGGCGGTATTTCATAGGTGGATCCTCACGGCAGGAACGATGGCCATCTGGCTCTTAGGTATTGATGAAGCTTTTCGGCGGTCGATGCAGGCTAATGTCGGCATCGTCATAGAGCAGATTGATCAGCTCGACGATCATGATCGCCGTCAGGCCCCAGATCTTGTATTCGCCAAACCGATAACTGGGCACATACCAACTGCGGCCCTGGTAATCGATACGGTGGGTGTGTTCGCGCGGGTCCTGGCGAAAAAACTCCAGGGGCACGCTGAAAACAGCGGCGATCTCGGCGTCATTGGCCAGGTATTCGACGTAATCGGGGATAACGCCTACATAAGGCGTGACACGGATACCGTGCAGGGAAATCAGCGGGCTCAACGGGCCGATGACTTCCACCAGGCCCGGCGGCAGGCCGATTTCTTCTTCGGCTTCGCGCAGCGCGGTGAATATCAGGTCGGGATCTTCAGGGTCGCGGCGCCCGCCAGGGAACGCCACTTCGCCGCCATGGGTGGATAACCCGCTGGCGCGCAAGGTCAGGATCAGCTCGGGTTCGTCACTGCGGGTGATCGGCACCAGTACCGCCGCTTCCGGGAAACGACCGTCGGTCTCCAGCGTGTGGGGCGTATGATTGCTTACCCGGCGAAGTAGCTCGTCCAGCATGAGTCATCTCGGTCTGTTGGCTACCTTGCATCATGCACCAAACCTTGCGCACGCCCAACCCCAAAACCCTGGCCATGTCGCTAAACGACAACTTGCAGCCCATACCCGGTCACGCCAAGATAGGCGCACTCTCCAGGAACCCCAGCATGAACTTCTGCAGCCAGTGCGGTAAACCGGTCACCCAGCGCATTCCCGAAGGCGACGCACGCCTGCGTTATGTCTGCGATCACTGTCAGACCATTCACTACCAGAACCCCAATATCGTCGCGGGCACCGTACCGGTGTGGGGCGACCAGGTGCTGCTGTGCCGGCGCGCCATCGAGCCGCGCCTGGGTTTCTGGACCTTGCCCGCCGGCTTCATGGAGAACGGCGAGACCGTCGAGCAGGCCGCGATGCGCGAAACCCTGGAAGAAGCCTGCGCCCGGGTGCGCAACCTGAGCATCTACACCCTGATCGACGTGCCGCACATCAGCCAGGTGCACATCTTCTACCGGGCCGAACTGATCGACCTGGATTTTGCCGCCGGCCCCGAAAGCCTTGAAGTGCGCTTATTCGATGAAGCCGACATCCCTTGGTCCGAGCTGGCTTTCCGCACGGTCGGGCGTACCTTAGAATGCTTTTTTGCTGACCGCCGGCAACAGTCGTATCCGGTGCGCAGCGAATCGGTGCCGCCGCTGACCCAGTTGGCCAAATAACAATCCAGGCGGCACGTAGTCTTTTCAGGGGATACCGTTTCAATGCGTTGGTTGCTTGCTCTGATCTGCCTGTCGTTTGCCACGCTGTCGCCAGCCTCCACCCAAGTGATCCTGGGGGGCAAACCCGTCGAGAAAATCCTGGTGCTCAAGTCTGCCCATCAGTTGCAACTGATTAATGACGGCAAGCCCCTCAGGACCTACCGCATTTCCCTGGGCAAGAACCCCAAGGGCACCAAGCTGATGGAAGGCGACCGCCGCACCCCGGAAGGTTTCTACTGGATCGACTGGCGCAAGACCAGCGACCGCTTCAACCTGGCCATGCACATCTCCTACCCCAATATCAGCGATTCCGCGCGCGCCCGCCGCGAAGGGGTCAAGCCCGGCAGCATGATCATGATCCACGGCACCCCCGACGCCGAGGACTACCCCGAAGAGCTGTTCCACACCCTGGACTGGACCGACGGCTGCATCGGCATGCGCAATGTCGACATGCGCGAAGTCTGGAACCTGGTGAAAGACGGCACGATGATCGAGATTCGTCCGTAATTTCCTGCCCCTCGTAAAATAATTCAAAAAAAATTCCCGCCCCATGGGTGGCCTGCCGGTGAATACCAGTTCACCTCGGCAAGCTGCGCGCCTCTGCCTGAAATAAAGACCTCTCTAATACCACTTGAACTGGCGCACTATTAATGCGCCCGCAAACGCTCGCCTGCACTGTTTTCGCTGCATTGACATGGTATTTAAGTGGTATTAGCTTGCGATCACTACCGGGCGACAACACTCCAATAACCGCATCGGAAACCGACACGATGAACCCCATCCTGGCCCTGCGCCCCGACGATAAACAATCGACGCCGCTGTACCTGCAACTGGCCCGCAACCTCGAAGCCGCGATTCATGCCGGCCAGTGGAAATCCGAGCAGGCATTGCCGTCGGAACGTGCCCTCAGCGAGCAACTGAGCATTTCCCGGGTGACCGCCCGCAAGGCGCTGGAAGTGCTGTTCGAACAAGGCCTGATCCGTCGCAGCCAAGGCTCCGGAACCTTCATCACGCCACGCCTGGAACAACCGCTGTCGCGCCTCTCGGGCTTCAGCGAAATGCTCCGGCTCAAGGGCTTTGTGCCGACGTCCCAATGGCTCGAGCGCGACATCACCCCGCCGACCCATGAAGAATTGATTCGCCTGGGCCTGTCACCCAGCGACAAAGTCGCGCGGCTCAAGCGTTTGCGTAAGGCCGACGACACGGTGATGGCGATTGAAATGACCGCCATGCCCGCCTCCGTCCTGCCCCACCCGCAGGCCATCGGCAATTCGCTGTACGAATACCTGGAAAGCATCGGCAAGCCCATCGTCCGCGCCCTGCAACACATCCAGGCGATCAACGCCTCGGACGAGTTCGCAGCCCTGGTGGGCATCGCCCCCGGCACCGCCATGCTGCTGATGACCCGGGTGGGCTACACCGCCGACAACACCCCGATTGAAATCACCGACACCTACTGCCGCAACGACTACTACGACTTCGTCGCAGAACTGCGCCGCCACGACTATTCCGCTGAACTGCGAATTTAGAGAACTGCCCATGTCCGAAGACAATATCCTCACGCCACACGGCTGGATTCGCGGCCGCCTGGTGCACCAGCACGGCAAGGTCACTGCCGTAGAAGGCAGCCCGTGCAACCCGGCTGACAACGACCTGCCGTACCTGCTGCCAGGCTTTATCGACCTGCACGTGCACGGCGGTGGCGGCAAAGACATCATGGAAGGCACCGACGCCTTCCACACCATCACCCGCACCCACGTGCGGTTTGGCACCACCTCGCTGCTGGCTACCACCATGACCGCGCCAGTGGATGAGATTTCCCGCGTGCTCGGCGAAATCGGCACCTATTGCGAAAGCCGCCCGACCGGCACCGCTCGTGTCCTGGGCGTGCACCTGGAAGGCCCCTACATCAATCCGGGAAAACTCGGCGCACAACCGAACTTCGCCCACACCGCCTTGATGGCCGAAGTCGAAGAATACCTGCGCCTGGCGCCGATCCGGGTGATCACCATTGCTCCGGAAATCGCCGGCCATGACGGCCTGATCCGCGCCCTCAGCGAACGTGGCGTGCGCATGCAGATCGGCCACACCCTGGGCAGCTATGAAGAAGGTGTCGCCGCCCTCGCCGCCGGGGCCACCAGCTTTACCCACTTGTACAACGCCATGAGCCCGCTGCATCACCGCGAGCCCGGCATCGTCGGCGCGGCCCTGGCCCACGCCAAATACGCCGAGTTGATTCCCGACCTGCTGCACGTGCACCCCGGTGCCATGCGCGTGGCGCTGCGCTCGATCCCGTGCCTGTACTGCGTCACCGATTCCACCGCCGCTGCCGGCATGCCCGACGGCGAATACAAGCTGGGCAGCCACACCGTGACCAAGTGCCTGGGCGGCGTCCGCCTGGCCGATGGAACGCTGGCCGGCAGCACCCTGACCATGGACCAGGCGCTGCGCAACCTGGTGAAGATCGGCCTGCCGATCAGCGAAGCCTCACAACGCCTGTCGCAATTTCCTGCGGACTACCTGGGCCTCGAAGAACGCGGTCGCCTGCAACCCGGCAGCTTTGCCGACTGCGTGCGCCTGGACCGCTCCCTGCACCTCACCGACGTAATGGTCGAAGGAGAAACCATTGACTTCAAAAATGCTTGAAGAGGCCCTGGCCTCCTGTGAGGCCGTCGAGGCTCAACTGCAACGCCTGGACCCGCTGCTGGTGGAAGTCGCCGGCCGCCTGCGTCGCCAGCCACCGCAAGTGGCGATGACCATCGCCCGTGGCAGCTCGGACCACGCCGCCAGTTACTTCGCCTACCTGACCATGCAACATCTGGGGATTCCGGTGGCGTCGCTGCCGATGTCGGTGGTGACCATGCTGCAATCGCCGCTCAAGGTCAGCGGGCAAGTGGCGTTCGGTTTCTCCCAGTCGGGACAGAGCCCGGACCTGGTCAACAGCCTGCGCCTGTTGCGCAAGCGCGGCGCCTTGAGCATCTCGATGGTCAACGCCGAAGACTCGCCACTGGAAGCCGCCTGCGAATTCCATGTGCCGCTGTGCGCCGGGCCGGAACGCAGCGTCGCCGCCACCAAAAGCTTTATCGCGACCCTGAGCGCCAGCGCCCAGCTGATCGGCCACTGGAATCAGGAAGACGAGTTGCTGCAAGCCTGTAAGGCACTGCCCGAAGGTTTGCGTGAAGCCGCCAGGCAAGACTGGAGCCTGGCCATCGACGCCCTGCGCGACTGCCAGCAACTGATGGTGATCGGCCGTGGCGCCGGTTTTGCCATTGCCCAGGAAGCCGCGCTCAAGCTCAAGGAAACCTCGGCGATCCAGGCCGAAGCCTTCAGCAGCGCCGAAGTGCGCCATGGCCCGATGGCCCTGATCGATGACAACTACCCGCTGCTGGTCTTCGCCCCACGCGGCGCCGAACAAGCCGGCCTGCTGAGCCTGGCCGCCGATATGCGCCAGCGCGGTGCCCGCGTGCTGCTGGCCGCTCCCGATGACATCGCCGAGCGCGACCTGACTCTGAGCCGCGCCGAACACCCGGCCCTGGACCCGATCCTGGCGATCCAGACTTTCTACGTGATGGCCGCCGGTTTGGCAGAGGCCCGGGGCATGGACCCGGACCAACCGCGTCACTTGAGCAAAGTGACCCGCACCCACTGAGTTGATTGCAGCGTTTTTCTGATGAGTACCGTGCCCATGTCCCACAATAATAAAGACCTCACCCTCAGCGCTCCCCTCAGTGGGCCGGTGCTGACCCTGGGCGACGTTCCCGACGAAGTGTTCGCCAGTGGCGCCATGGGCGACGGCATTGCCATCGACCCGCTCAACGATTGCCTGCACGCGCCGTGTGATGGCGTGATCATCCACGTCGCCCGCACCGGGCATGCGCTGACCATTCGCGCCGATAACGGCGCTGAATTGCTGATGCACGTGGGCATCGACACGGTGGAATTGAATGGCGAAGGCTTTGCGCTGCTGGTCAAGCAAGGTGCGCGGGTCAGCAAGGGCCAGGCACTGGTCCAGTTTGACCTGGACCTGATTGCGCGCCAGTGCAAAAGCCTGGTCAGCCTGATCATCCTGACCAACAGCGAGCTGTTTGAGCTACGGCCGATCACCTTGAAAACAGTGAAGGTCGGCGAGCCGCTGCTGCATGTGGTTGCACGGTTGGCCGGTGCAGCGAAAGTGATTGATGAGTCGGTCACCGAAGCCAGCGCGACTATTCGCATCACCCATCGTGGCGGCCTGCACGCGCGCCCCGCTGCCTTGATCCGCAAGACCGCACAGGCATTCAGCAGCCAGTCGCAGCTGCATTTCGCCGGCAAGTCGGCTTCGTGCGACAGCCTGATCGGCTTGATGGGCCTGGGGATTGGTGAGCAGGACGAGGTGCAGGTCACCTGTCGTGGCAAGGATTGTGAAGCGGCGCTGCAAGCACTGATCGCTGCGCTGTCGGTGGAAGTTGGCGAAGCGCATCACGCTCCAGTGGCCGTCGCCCCACGCCGCGCGAATACCGAAGCCGGAGTACTGCAAGGCGTGTGTGCCGCGCCGGGGTTGGTCTGCGGCCCGTTGTTCCGCCTGAACGGAATCGAGCTGCCGGTGGACCCGGGCAACAACGTGCCGGATGAACAATTGCAGCACCTGGACAGCGCCCTGGAACAGGTGCGTAGCGAAATCCGCCACACCCTGGACCAGGCCCGTCAGCGCAAGGATGTGGAGGAAGAAGAGATCTTCGCCGCCCACCTGGCCCTGCTGGAAGACCCTACGTTGCTGGAGGCCGCCACCGCCGCCATCGAACAGGGCAGCGCCGCCACTCACGCCTGGCGTGATGCGATCCAGGCCCAATGCGCGGTGCTGCTCGCCCTAGGCAAACCGCTGTTCGCCGAACGCGCCAACGACCTGCGCGACTTGCAGCAACGCGTGCTGCGGGCGTTGCTGGGCGAGGCCTGGAATTTTGATTTGCCGGCCGGCGCTATCGTCTCGGCCCATGAGCTGACCCCATCGGATCTGCTGCAACTGAGCAATCAACACGCCGCCGGTATCTGCATGGCCGAAGGCGGCGCGACGTCTCATGTGGCGATTCTGGCGCGGGGTAAAGGCTTGCCGTGCGTGGTTGCACTGGGCACTGAATTGCTTGATGTGCCCCAAGGCCAGCGCGTGGTGCTGGATGCCGCCAACGGCCGCCTGGAGCTGACGCCGGATGATGCGCGCCACGCCCAGGTTCACCAGTTGCGCGATGCACAGAAACTGCGGCGCCAACAGCAGCACGCGGAGGCTCAAGGCACCGCCAGCACTCAGGATGGCGTGCGTATTGAAGTGGCCGCGAATGTAGCCTCCAGCGTCGAAGCCCTACTGGCCTTCGAGAATGGCGCCGATGGCGTCGGCCTGCTGCGCACAGAATTTCTCTTCGTCGACCGCCGCACTGCGCCCGATGAACAGGAGCAGCGCCAGGCCTACCAAGCCGTGCTGGATGCCATGGGCGACAAATCAGTGATCATCCGCACCATCGACGTCGGCGGCGACAAGCAACTCGACTACCTGCCGCTGCCGTTCGAGACCAACCCGGTGCTGGGCCTGCGGGGCATTCGCATGGCGCAAGTGCGTCCGGAGGTGCTGGACCAGCAACTGCGTGCCCTTCTCCAGGTCAGCCCGCTGGAACGCTGCCGCATCCTGCTGCCAATGGTCAGCGAAGTCGACGAACTGCTGCACATTCGCCAGCGCCTCGATGAACTGTGCGCCGAGTTGGAACTGACCCAACGCCCGGAACTGGGGGTGATGATCGAAGTGCCGGCGGCGGCGCTGATGGCCGAACAACTGGCCGAGCACGCGGACTTTCTGTCCATCGGCACCAATGACCTATCGCAGTACACCCTCGCCATGGACCGCGACCACGCCGGCCTCGCCGCCCGGGTCGATGCCATGCACCCGGCGCTGTTGCGGCTGATCGCCCAGACGTGCATCGGCGCAGCCAAGCATGGGCGCTGGGTCGGTGTGTGCGGGGCGCTGGCGTCCGACCCGCTGGCCACGCCGGTGCTGATCGGCCTGGGCATCAGCGAGCTGTCCGTCAGCCCGCCGCAAATCGGAGAAATCAAGGACCGTGTCCGTCACCTGGACGCAGCCCAATGCCGGCAACTGAGCCAAAGCCTGCTTAACCTGAGCAGCGCCAAAGCCGTTCGCCAAGCCTGTCAACACCACTGGCCGCTGAGCTGAAAACAACAAGAATAGGGAGACACGCCGTGTACCAATATTTTATCGAAGGGCTGCAACGCCTGGGCCGTGCGCTGATGCTGCCGATCGCGATTCTGCCGATCGCCGGCCTCCTGCTGCGGCTGGGCGACACTGACCTGCTGAACATCGCGGTGATGCACGACGCCGGGCAGGCGATCTTCGCCAACCTGGCGCTGATCTTCGCCATCGGCATTGCCGTGGGTTTTGCCCGCGACAACAACGGCACGGCGGGCCTGGCAGGCGCCATCGGTTACCTGGTGATGGTCTCCACCCTCAAGGTGATGGACGCCAGCATCAACATGGGCATGCTCGCGGGCATCGCCAGCGGCTTGATGGCCGGTGCGCTGTATAACCGCTTCAAGGACATCAAGCTGCCGGAGTACCTCGCATTCTTTGGTGGGCGACGGTTTGTGCCGATCGTCACCGGGTTCTCCGCAGTGGCGCTGGGGGTGATCTTTGGTTTGATATGGCCACCCGTGCAGCAAGGCATCAACAGCTTCGGCGTGCTGCTGATGGAAAGCGGCAGTTTTGGTGCGTTCGTGTTTGGCGTGTTCAACCGCCTGCTGATCGTCACCGGCTTGCACCATATCCTCAACAACATGGCGTGGTTTGTGTTCGGCACCTTCACCGACCCGACGACCGGCGCGGTAGTGACCGGCGACCTGACTCGCTATTTTGCCGGCGACCCGAAAGGTGGGCAGTTCATGACCGGCATGTTCCCGGTAATGCTGTTCGGCCTGCCGGCGGCGTGCCTGGCGATGTACCGCAATGCACTGCCGGAGCGGCGTAAGATCATGGGCGGGATTTTCCTGTCGATGGCGCTGACCTCGTTCCTGACCGGGGTCACCGAGCCGATCGAATTCGCCTTCATGTTCCTCGCGCCGTTCCTGTACCTGGTGCATGCGCTGCTGACCGGGTTGTCGATGGCGATCACCAACATGCTCAACATTCACCTGGGCTTTACCTTCTCCGGTGGGTTTATCGACATGGTGCTGGGTTGGGGTAAATCCACCAACGGCTGGTTGGTATTCCCGGTTGGGCTGGCGTATGCGGTGATCTACTACAGCGTGTTCAATTACTGCATCCGTCGCTTCAATTTGAAGACGCCCGGGCGTGAGGATATTCAGGTGGTGCAGGCTGAGGCCATGACTGATAACCAACGGGCCGGGGCTTATATTCGGGCGCTGGGTGGTGCGGAGAATCTGCTGAGTGTGGGTGCTTGCACGACGCGTCTGCGGCTGGACATGGTGGATCGCAACAAGGCGGTGGATGCCGAGTTGAAGGCGCTGGGTGCGATGGCGGTGGTTCGACCGGGTAATGGCGGGAGTTTGCAGGTGGTGGTCGGGCCGATGGCGGACAGCATTGCCGATGAGATTCGGTTGGCGATGCCTTCGTATGTTGCGGCGCCTGCGGTGGTGGTAGCGCCTGTTGAGAAGAGCACGCCGGTGAACGTGCATGAGGCCGAGAAATGGCTGAGTGCGCTGGGCGGTCGGGCCAATGTTTTGCAATTGGATGCGGTGGCGATGACGCGGCTGCGGGTGGAGTTGGGGGATGGTTCGGTGTTGTCGGAATCTCAACTGACGGCGCTGGGTTGCCAGGGTGTGAGCCAGCTTGAGAGTGGGGTTTGGCACTTGCTGATTGGTGACAAGGCTTCGGGGTTGGGTGAGGCGTTGGAGCGGTTGGTCAGTGGCCGTGAGGTTGGGGTAAAAGCCTGAATCCTTGCTGAGCATCAGGGCCTCTTCGCGAGCAAGCCCGCTCCCACATTTTGATCGGTGCCCGTCATGGCAACGCGGTCAAATGTGGGAGCGGGCTTGCTCGCGAATGGCCGTGACAGGCAACAAAAAACCCGCTGACCAAACTGGCCCAGCGGGTTTCTTGTTTTTCAACCAGCGAATCAAAAATCCGCCAACTGCCACACCTCATACGCCGGTGTCTCGTACGGATGGCTAAGCTTCAACGCAGCCACCACAGCCACGATCAACTCATCCGCCACCACCAACTCAACCTTCCACTCTTCAACCACTTCAACCTGCCCCACCTGCCCGATAAACGGCTGGCTGCCGTCCATCGCGCGGAATTGGCCCTGGCCCAGTACCTGCCAGGCGCAGCTGTCGTAGTTGCCGATGCGCCCGCCGCCGGCTGCGAAGACGGCGGTTTTCACCGTCTCCACGTGGCTGTCGGGCACAAAGAAGCTGAGCTTGTACACCGACTTAGTTCACCCAGACGCGAGCGTTACGGAACATGCGCATCCACGCGCCGTCTTCGTTCCACTCTTCCGGGCGCCACGAGTTCTGCACGGCGCGGAACACACGCTCCGGGTGCGGCATCATGATGGTGACGCGACCGTCGCGGCTGGTCAGCCCGGTGATCCCGCGCGGCGAGCCGTTCGGGTTGGCCGGGTAGCCTTCGGTGACCTTGCCGTGGTTGTCGACAAAACGCAGGGCCACAGTACCGGACAGGTCGGCTTCCAGCAGTGCTTCTTCGCTGGCGAATTCCGCATGGCCTTCACCGTGGGCGATGGCGATTGGCATGCGCGAACCGGCCATGCCTTGCAGGAAGATCGAGTTGGATTCCTGTACCTGGACCATCGCAACCCGCGCTTCGAACTGCTCGGAGCGGTTACGCACAAAGTGCGGCCAGAACTCGCTGCCCGGGATCAGTTCGCTGAGGTTGGACATCATCTGGCAACCGTTGCACACACCCAGGGTGAAGCTGTCATTACGCTCGAAGAAGCCCTGGAACGCGTCACGGGCACGGCTGTTGAACAGGGCCGACTTGGCCCAGCCTTCACCGGCACCCAGTACGTCGCCGTAGGAGAAACCACCGCAGGCAACCAGGCCTTTGAACTCATTGAGGTCGACGCGACCGGCGAGGATGTCGCTCATGTGCACGTCGATCGCATTGAAGCCGGCACGGTCGAACGCCGCCGCCATTTCCACCTGGCCGTTGACGCCCTGCTCACGCAGTACGGCCACTTGTGGGCGGATGCCTTTCTTGATGTAAGGCGCGGCGATGTCCTGGTTGACGTCGAAGCTGAGCTTGGTGCTCAGGCCCGGATTGTCTTCTTCCAGGATCACCTCGAATTCCTGCTCGGCGCAGTCGGCGTTGTCGCGCAGGCGCTGGATCTGGTAGCTGGTCTCGGCCCACTGGCGTTGCAGCAGGCGGCGCTGGCCTTCAAACACGGTTTCGCCGTTGAAGACGATGTTGATTTCACCGTTGTTGATCGGCTGGCCAATCACGGCCACGCAGTCGCCCAGGCCAGCGGCGCTGAACTGTGCGAGTACGTCCGGGGTTGCGTCCTGGCGAACCTGGATAACGGCGCCCAGCTCTTCGTTGAACAGGATTGCTGCGATGTCAGCGGAAGTTTCTGCCAGGCCATCGAGGTTCAGGCTCAGGCCGCAGTGACCGGCGAAGGCCATTTCCACGGCGCTGGTCAGCAAACCACCGTCGGAACGGTCGTGGTAAGCCAGCAGGTGGCCGTCGGCGTTCAGGCCCTGGATCACGGCGAAGAAAGCTTTCAGGTCTTCGGCGTCGTCGACGTCCGGGGCCTGCTTGCCGAGCTTGCCGTGCACCTGGGCAAGGATCGAGGCGCCCATGCGGTTCTGACCGCGACCGAGGTCGATCAGGATCAGGTCGGTGGTGCCCTTGTCCATGCGCAGTTGCGGGGTCAGGGTCTGGCGAATGTCGGTGACTGGCGCAAAGCCGGTAACGATCAGCGACAGCGGCGAGGTGACGCTCTTGTCCACGCCTTCATCGTTCCAGCGGGTGGCCATGGACATGGAGTCCTTGCCCACCGGAATGGTGATGCCCAGCTCAGGGCACAGCTCCATGCCGACCGCTTTCACGGTGTCGTACAGGCGCGCATCTTCACCCGGGTGACCGGCAGCGGACATCCAGTTGGCAGACAGCTTGATGTCGGAGATCTTGGCGATGCGTGACGCGGCGATGTTGGTCAAGGTTTCGCCGATGGCCATGCGGCCCGACGCCGGGGCGTCCAGCAGCGCCAGCGGAGTGCGTTCGCCCATGGCCATGGCTTCACCGGTGTACACGTCGAAGCTGGTAGCGGTGACGGCAACGTCAGCCACCGGGACCTGCCACGGGCCGACCATTTGATCACGGGCAACCAGACCGGTGATGGTGCGGTCGCCGATGGTGATCAGGAAGCTTTTGCTGGCAACGGCCGGGTGGTGCAGGACGCGCTCCACGCAGTCGGCGATGGCCAGGGTCGACGGGTCGAAATCGTCGCCCAGTTCGTTTTCACGCACGGCCGAACGGTGCATGCGCGGGGCTTTGCCCAGCAGCACTTCCAGCGGCATGTCCACCGGGCTGTTGCCGAAGTGGCTGTCGGTGACCGTCAGTTGCGGCTCGGCAGTGGCTTCGCCGACTACCGCAAACGGGCAGCGCTCACGCTCGCAAATCGCCTGGAAGCGTTCGAAGTCTGCAGGACCTACCGCCAACACGTAGCGTTCCTGGGATTCGTTGCTCCAGATTTCGTGCGGAGCCATGCCCGGCTCGTCGTTTGGAATGTTGCGCAGTTCGAAACGGCCGCCACGTTCGCCATCGTTGACCAGTTCCGGGAAGGCGTTGGACAAGCCACCTGCGCCGACGTCGTGGATGAAGCTGATGGGGTTCTTGTCACCCAGTTGCCAGCAACGGTCGATGACTTCCTGGCAACGGCGTTCCATCTCAGGGTTTTCACGCTGTACGGAAGCGAAGTCCAGGTCGGCCGAGCTGGTGCCGGTGGCCATGGAGGAAGCGGCGCCGCCACCCAGGCCGATCAGCATCGCCGGGCCACCGAGGACGATCAGCTTGGAGCCGACCAGAATCTCGCCTTTCTGTACGTGTTCGGCGCGGATGTTGCCCATGCCGCCGGCCAACATGATTGGCTTGTGGTAACCGCGCACTTCATCGCCACGGGGGGTGGTGATGGATTGCTCGAAAGTACGGAAGTAACCGGTCAGGGCCGGACGCCCGAATTCGTTGTTGAACGCGGCGCCGCCCAGCGGGCCTTCGATCATGATGTCCAGCGCGGTGACGATGCGCTCAGGCTTGCCGTACGGCACTTCCCACGGCTGTTCGAAGCCCGGGATCTGCAGGTTGGACACGGTGAAGCCGGTGAGGCCGGCCTTTGGCTTGGCGCCACGACCGGTTGCACCTTCGTCGCGAATCTCGCCGCCGGAACCGGTGGCTGCGCCCGGGAACGGGGCAATCGCGGTCGGGTGGTTGTGAGTCTCGACTTTCATCAGGATGTGTACCGGCTCCTGCACCGCGCCGTACTGGCGGGTTTCAGGGTCCGGGAAGAAACGGCCGGCGACAGAGCCGACGATGACCGAGGCGTTGTCCTTATAAGCCGACAGAACGCCTTCGCTGTGCATCACGTAGGTGTTCTTGATCATGCCGAACAGGCTTTTTTCCTGGCTCTGGCCGTCGATGTCCCAACTGGCGTTGAAGATCTTGTGGCGGCAGTGCTCGGAGTTCGCCTGGGCGAACATCATCAGTTCGATGTCGTGCGGGTTGCGCTTCAGACCGATGAAGGCGTTGACCAGGTAGTCAATTTCGTCTTCGGCCAGGGCCAGGCCCAGCTCGGTGTTGGCGGTTTCCAGGGCGGCACGGCCACCACCGAGCACGTCAATCGCGGTCAGCGGCTTGGGCTCGGCGTGGCTGAACAGACCGGCGGCCTGTTCCAGCTGGCTGACGATGATCTGGGTCATGCGGTCGTGCAGGCTGCTGGCGATCAGCTCGGCCTCGGCCTCGCTGAACTGGCCTGCTACATAGAAGGCAATCCCGCGTTCCAGGCGCTGGATTTTGTCCAGGCCGCAGTTGCGGGCGATGTCGCTGGCCTTGCTCGACCAGGGCGAGATGGTGCCGAACCGTGGCAGGACCAGGAACAAGCGGCCGTTAGGCTCTTGGACAGGAACGCTGGGACCGTACTTCAGAAGGCGCGCCAGCACTTGCTGTTCGTCGGCGGTCAAAACGCCAGTAACGTCGGCGAAGTGAGCAAATTCAGCATACAAGCCACTGACAGAAGGTACCTTCTGGCTCAGTTGCTCAAGGAGTTTGCTGTGGCGAAAGGCAGAAAGGGCAGGAGCGCCGCGCAGGATCAACATCTTCGGGACAGCCTCGGGAAGGGGGTGTGCTTTGAGGCCGTGCATTCTAGCGTAAACCGTCGCCAACGGCACCCGAAACGGCACCAGTGGCCGCAGCCGGACGTCAGTTGGCATAAATCGCACGATATCATATGGCCATACAGGCTATTCCGGGCAGTTATTTTATCCGTCACAATCGGCTGCCAAGCCCCGTTTCTGCGGGCTGCAGCCAAGGTTTACGGGCGCTAGCAGACAAGTGCCCCGCTGTCGAGATATGGCGCCGAGGGTCCTTTGCGTATACTGCGCAGATGTTCTCCCCTACTGCTTTACGCCCGCGATGCGCCAAATGGCTCTTCGTTACCGGACTCTTCCTGCTGCTCAGTGCGTGTGTGGATAAACCCAACACGCTCGAGCGAATCAAGGAGGATGGCGTATTGCGGGTGGTCACCCGAAACAGTCCGGCCACTTATTTCCAGGACCGTAACGGCGAAACCGGCTTCGAATACGAACTGGTAAAACGTTTTGCCGACGAGTTGGGGGTAAAGCTCGAGATCGAGGCGGCCGACAACCTGGATGACCTGTTCTCGCAGATCGGCAAACCCAACGGCCCGGTACTGGCCGCCGCCGGCCTGGTCAGCAGTGAACAGCGTCGCCAGCAAGTGCGTTTCTCCCACCCTTATCTGGAAGTCACCCCGCAGATCATCTACCGCAACGGCCAGTCCCGGCCGACCACCGCGGCAGACCTGGTGGGCAAGAAGATCATGGTGCTCAAGGGCAGCACCCACGCCGAGCAACTGGCGCAGCTGAAAAAACAGTTTCCCGGAATTGACTACGAAGAGTCTGACGCCGTTGAGGTGGTCGACCTGCTGCGCATGGTGGATGAGGGCCAGATCGACCTGACCCTGGTGGACTCCAACGAAGTGGCGATGAACCAGGTGTACTTCCCCAACGTGCGGGTGGCCTTTGACCTCGGTGACGCCAGCCATCAAGCCTGGGCGGTTGCCGCCGGTGAAGACAACAGCCTGCTCAACGAGGTCAACAACTACCTCGACAAGGTGGAAAAGAACGGCACGCTGCAACGCCTGAAAGATCGCTATTACGGGCACGTCGATGTACTCGGCTACATGGGCGCCTACACCTTCGCCCAGCATCTGCAGCAGCGCCTGCCCAAATACGAGAAACACTTCCGGGCCTATGCCAAGGAAGAAAAGGTCGACTGGCGCCTGCTGGCGGCCATCGGCTACCAGGAATCACTCTGGCAGCCGGCGGTGACCTCCAAGACCGGCGTGCGCGGCCTGATGATGCTGACCCAGAACACGGCGCAGGCCATGGGCGTGTCCAACCGCCTGGACGCCAAGCAGAGCATCATGGGCGGCGCCAAGTACCTGGCCAAGATCAAGGATGAGCTGGACGACAAGATTGCCGAGCCGGACCGCACCTGGTTTGCCCTGGCGGCGTACAACGTCGGCACCGGCCATTTGGACGACGCGCGCAAGCTGGCCGAAAAAGAAGGCCTGAACCCGAACAAGTGGCTGGACGTGAAGAAGATGCTGCCGCGCCTGTCGCAGAAGCAGTGGTACAGCAAGACGCGTTATGGCTATGCCCGTGGCGGTGAGCCCGTGCATTTTGTGGCGAACATCCGGCGTTACTACGACATTCTGACGTGGGTGACGCAGCCGCAGCTGGAAGGCAACCAGGTGGTCGAAGGCAACCTGCATGTGCCGGGTGTGGACAAGACCAAGCCGACAGAAGAAACCCCGCCGCTGTAATCCCCCGATTCTCCAAACACCACAAAACCAATGTGGGAGCGGGCTTGCTCGCGAAGGCGGTGGTTCAGCCAGCACATGGATTGACTGACACACCGCCTTCGCGAGCAAGCCCGCTCCCACATTTGATCTTCGTCGTCTTATAGAGCGGTGTTCAGGCCGGTAAGCAGGTGCACCACCCCACCCGCCAACACCATCACGCCCGGCACGCCTGCCGCCTTGAGCGCCTGCGCATCCAACCGCCCCGCATCCTGCAACTGCACCCGCACCCGGGTCAGTGCTACCCGCTGCTGCGACTTGAGATTCTCCGCGCCGCCCAGCGCATTCAGCACTGCCGGGGCCAACAGTGTTTCGCTCACTGGAGCTGCCTGCGGCGTTTCAAGCACCAGATCCGGCGTCAGGGCCTTCCAGAACGCCCGCTGAAATTTCTCGAACATGTCAGTTCTCCACAACCAATGAGGTTTCAACGGTAGCCGCGTGATACAGGCGTAACGCCTCGCGAACCTGCGACGCTTCTTCCAGGCCCAGCACCTGGCGGGCGATGGATTGGCAGTCCGCCAGGTCCAGCTCGCGCACGGTAGCCTTGATGGTCGGGATCAGCGGCACGCTGACCGACAACTCATCCACCCCCAGCCCGATCAGCACCGGCACCGCCAGCGCTTCAGACGCCAACGCCCCACACACGCCGACCCACTTGCCATGGGCATGGGCCGCCTTGACGGTGGCGGCGATCAGGCGCAGCACCGCCGGGTGAAAGCTGTCGGCCTGGCTGGCGAGGCGCGGGTGATCGCGGTCCATGGCCAGGGTGTATTGGGTCAGGTCGTTGGTGCCGATGGAGAAGAAATCCACCTCCGGCGCAAACAGATCGGCCATCAATGCCGCCGATGGCACTTCGATCATGATTCCCAGCTTCGGCAGTTCCGTCAGCCCCAGGGCCAGCGCTTCCTCTTCAAGAATCTGCCGCGCCAGGCGCAGCTCCGAGAGCAGGCTGACCATCGGCAACATGATGTGCAAACGGGCGAAACCGGCACTGGCGAGAATTGCACGGAATTGTTCACGCAACAGTTCCGGGCGCTCCAGGCACAGGCGAATCCCGCGCAGGCCAAGGAACGGGTTGGTCTCGCTGTCCATCGGCACATAGGCCAACGGCTTGTCGCCACCAACGTCGAGGGTGCGCACCACCAGATTGCGCTGCGGGCCCAATGCACGGGCGATGGCGCTGTAGGTGCCCGCCTGCTCTTCGGGGCTCGGCGCGCGGTTGCGGTCCAGGTAGAGGAACTCGGAACGCAGCAAACCAACGCCTTCGCCCCCCAGGGACAATGCCTGCTCCACCTCCTGCAACGATGCGACGTTGGCCGTCACTTCGACATGATGACCGTCGCGGGTCGTAGCGGGCAACGACGCCTGCTCCACTTCCCGCTGGCGGCGCAGCACTTGTTGTTGGCGGCTGGCTTGCAAGTGTTCGATCTCGGCCAGGTCCGGGTCCAGGTGCAACTCGCCCTTGTCGGCATCCAGCAGCACTTGCTTGCCGTTGGCCAGTTCCAGCACCTGCGCCGGCACCCCGCAGATGGCCGGCAAGCCAAGGGCGCGGGCGAGAATGGCGACGTGGCTGGTAGCGCCGCCGCCCACCGTCACAAAACCCAGCACCTTGCGCGTGTCGAGGCTGGCGGTTTGCGAAGGCGTAAGTTGTTCGGCAATCAGGATTGCCTGCTCCGGCAAATCCCAGGCGCTGTCCTGAACCCCGAGGATCAATTTCAGCACCCGCTGGCCAACGTCTGCCAGGTCGGCAGCGCGCTCGGCAAGCAAGGCGTTGCCCAGGCCCTGGAAGAGCGTGGCGGTGGCCTCGGTGGCGCTGTTCCAGGCGAAGGCCGCGCTCTTGCCCTGGTCCAGCAGGTCGCGGGTTTGTTCCAGCAGGGCCGGATCGTCCAGCAACTCCTGATGGGCGCGGAAGATCTCGGACTGGGCAGTGCCGACGGCCTTTTCCTGCAGGGCTTGCAGCGCCTGATTGGCGTTGTTCAGGGCATGGGTCAGGGCCGCACGTTCCAGCGCTTCACCTTTGCCGGTCTCTACGAACGTCAGTGCCGGCTCCTTGACCTGCACCACCTGGCCAAACGCCGAACCGGGCGAGGCGCACACGCCGCGCAGCAAGGTCGCCGATGAATCAGGCGCCACGGGTGCAGCGCCAGGTTGAGGAGCCGCGACGGTTTCACCGCAGCCTTCGGCCAGCAAGGTCACCAGCGCCTGGATCGCCGCTTCGGCATCCTCGCCGGCCGCGCTGACTTGCAAGGTGTCACCCTGCACCGTTTGCAACGCCATGATCCGTACCAGCGACTTGGCGTTGGCGCTCTCGGTTTGCTTGTGCAGGTAAATACTCGCCTTGAAGCCTTTGGCCGCCTGCGCCAGCACCGCCGCCGGGCGCGCATGCAGGCCGTTGGCGTTGGGCAAGGTCAGTGGCCTGGAGAACAGGGCGTCACCCTCCTCGTCTTTCACCTCGTCGGCAACGGCTTGCGGCGTGACTCGCAGCAGTGGCTGCCCCACGTCCACCAGGCCCTGCTCGGGCGTCAGCAGCTTGAAGGGCTCGCCACTGACCACCAGCATCAGGGTCAGCAAACTACGGGCATTGAGCGCCACGTAGTCGGCATCGAATTCAATCAGCGGTTGCCCGGCTTCCACCCGCTGGCCTTCCTCGACCAATCGGGTGAAACCCTTGCCCGCCAGGTTCACGGTGTCCAGGCCGATGTGCATCAGCACCTGGACGCCGTTGTCATCGGTGATGCTCACCGCATGACCACTGTCCTGGATATTGCTGATCACCCCGGCCAGTGGCGCGCAGAGGGTCTGCGAGGTCGGATCGATGCACAGGCCATCGCCGATCAGGCGACTGGAGAACACCGGATCAGGCACCTGGTCCAGGGCGAGCAGCACCCCGGACAATGGCGCCAGCAATTCCAGGGATTGGGTTGTGGTCATGACTTCACCTGCTGTTTGGTTCTGTAAAAATCATTGGGCATCGACGGCTTATTTCCACCAGTACTCAACCTGCACACCAAAGTTGGAGCCATGCAACGCCGAGCCATAACTGCCGGTGTCGGACAACGCCGAACCTGCCGCCAGTTCATTGGCCGCACGCTTGGCCGCTTCGTTCCAGGTCGCGTAGGTGTAATACAAGCGCACTTCCGGTCGTGCCCAGAAATCCGGGCCTTTGGGCGACCAGGTCGGGGCGAACGTAAATTTGCTCAGCTTGCGCGTGCCACCGGTGGCCTCGACCTGATCATGACCGAGTTCGGTGACCAGCTTGAACTGTTCGGAAATCGCATAGGCCGGGCGCACGCCCAGCGACATCCAGGTCTGATCCTGGCTGCCCGGGCGAATATCCTTCTGGTACACGGCCTCGATCTGCCCGCCAAACCGTGGCGTCACTTGCCAGTCGAAGAACTCCACTGCGCGGTAGCTCTTGCTGCTTTTATCGAGGAAGGTATCGCCGGTATAACCGAGGCCGGTGCCGGGGCCTTCGCCGTACTGCAGGGCAAATTTGTTGCGCCCGCCGAGGAAGGGTTTCTGCACATGCTGGGCGGTAATGGCCCAGCCGCTGTTGGTGTCACGGCCACCGGCTTTTTCGATATAGCTCAAGCCCAGTTCCAGCTCGCCGCCGGGGTTGGTCTTGAACCCGGCCACGTTAAAGTCGTGACGGGTGGCGTATTCCTTCTGGTACAGGTTGTCCTTGCGGGAAAGTGCGTAGCTGTATTTCAGGTCGCCGATTTTCACGTCCTCGATACCGCCACCCGTGGCGCTCTGGTTCCAGTAGTAGAAGTCGGAGATATGGATATCGTTTCGTTTGTAGTAGCGCCGGCCGGCCCACAGCGAACCGCCGTTGAGGCTGGGGATGTTCGACCACTGCGCGTACATCTGCGGCATGCGTGCCGAGCCGTTGTCTTCGCCCTGGAACTTCAGCGCCCGGTCGTACTTGTTGTACAGCGAAGCCATGGCGTCGACGCTGAACACCGAGCCGTCGTCGAGGGTCAGCAGGTCCTGGCGCAATTCGAGTTCGGCGTACTGCTCGCACTCGTTGCCCAGGCGGTATTTGGATTGTGCACCCGGCAACTGGAAGCACTGCTGCTTGCCACTGCCGGTTGAAGTCCCCGCACCGCTACGCAAGTAGCCGGCAAATTCCAACGCCTGGGCTGCCATCGGCAAGGTCAGGCAGGATGCAACGAGGCCCAGCTTTATTGTTGTTTTCATGAAGCACTCCGATATTTTTATTATGTTTTTTTAAGCGCCCCGGCTCTCCCACGCCGGGGGTAAAGCGGGTCTCAGTCCTTGAGATGCAGCACAAACGATTCATACGGGCGCAGCGAGACCTGGCTCGAGCGCTGTGGGCAGTCGTCGTAGTTGCTGATCAGCAGGCGTTGCTCACTCGCCGCCGTCAGCAGGCCATCGGGCAGTTCGATCTGGCATGGCGTGCCGTAGAAGTTGTTCAGCACCAGCAGGCGTTCGCCGTGGCCTTCGCGCAGGTACGCCCAGACCTGGGTGTGCTGCGGCAGCAGTTGGCGATAAACGCCTTCCTGAATCAGCGGCTCATGCCGACGCAGCTTGATCAGCGCACGGTAGTGATGCAGTACCGATTGCGGGTCATCCAGCTCGCTTTGCACGTTGATCTGCGCGGCGTTGGCCGGGATGCCGATCCACGGTTCGCCGCGGCTGAAGCCAGCGTTTTGCTCGGCATTCCATTGCATCGGTGTGCGGCTGTTATCGCGGGACTTCTGCATGATCGCCGCCATGCTCGATGCCTCGGACTCACCGGCCTCACGCTTGAGCCGATAGATGTTCAGCGTCTCGACATCCCGGTATTGGTCGATGGTGTCGAAGCCCGGATTGGTCATGCCCAACTCTTCGCCCTGGTACACGAAAGGCGTGCCCTGGAGGAAGTGCAGCGCAGTGGCGAGCATCTTCGCCGAGACCACGCGGTGCTCGCCGTCGTCACCAAAACGCGAGACCACCCGCGGCTGGTCGTGGTTACACCAGAACAGCGCATTCCAGCCGCCACCGGCCTGCATGCCGAGTTGCCAGTCGGACAGAATCTGCTTGAGTTGCAGGAAGTCGAAGTCGGCCGCGACCCACTTCTGCAGGTTCGGATAATCGACTTTCAGGTGGTGAAAGTTGAAGGTCATCGACAGCTCTTTCGACTCTGGATTCGAATAACGAATGCAGTGCTCAAGGCTGGTGGACGACATCTCGCCGACGTTGATCAGGTCATGCCCCTCGAACACTTCACGGTGCATTTCCTTCAGGTATTCATGCACGTTCGGGCCGTCGGTGTAGAAGCGCCGACCGTCGCTGTTGTCTTCCGGAAAATCCGCCGGCTTGGAGATCAGGTTGATCACGTCCAGGCGGAAACCGCCCACGCCCTTGTCGCGCCAGAAGCGCATCAACTTGAACACTTCGGCGCGCACCTTGGGGTTGTCCCAGTTCAGGTCGGCCTGGGTGTGGTCGAACAGGTGCAGGAAGTACTGGCCGGTCTGCGCCTCGTATTCCCAGGCCGAGCCGCCGAACTTGGATTCCCAGTTGTTCGGCTGGTCGCGCCAGATGTAGAAGTCGCGGTACGGGTTGTCGAGGCTGCTGCGGGCCTGCTGGAACCACTCGTGTTCGATGGAAGTGTGGTTGACCACGATGTCGAGCATCAGCGTGATGCCGCGCTTGGCGGCTTCGCTGATCAGCAGGTCGCAATCGGCCATGGTCCCGTAGCTCGGGTCGATGGCGTAGTAGTCGCTGATGTCGTAGCCGTTGTCGCGCTGGGGCGAGCGCAGGAACGGGGTGATCCACAGGCAGTCGACGCCCAGCCACTTCAGGTAATCGAGCTTGTCCACGATGCCCAGCAGGTCACCGGTGGCGTTACCCGCGTGGCTGTGGAAGCTTTTGGGGTAGATCTGGTAGATCACCGAATGTTGCCAGTTTTGCATGACGGGTTCCTTCAATCTGGAAATGCGATCAACTGTGGGAGCTGGCTTGCCTGCGATAGCGGTAGATCAGGCGACCCGGTATCCGGGCCGGACAATTTTCATGCTCAACACACAGGTCAAAACAAACGGCACGACAATCGCGACGACCATGCCGATGACAAAACTTGGGATGTACTGCGGGATGATCGAGATGAACCCGGGCAAGCCACCGACGCCGATGGCCGAGGCCTGCACCTTGTTCAGCGAGAGGAAAATACTGCCCAGCGCCGAGCCGGTCAGCGCCGCGTAGAACGGAAACTTGAAGCGCAGGTTGACCCCGAACATCGCCGGCTCGGTGATGCCGAAGTAGGCGGAAATCGCCGAGGTGGACGCCATGCTCTTGTCCCGTGCATTGCGGCTCATGTAGAACACGCCGAGCGCCGCGCTGCCCTGGGCCAGGTTGGACATGACGATCATCGGCCAGATAAAGGTGCCGCCCTGGGTGGAGATCAGTTGCAGGTCCACGGCGAGGAACATGTGGTGCATGCCGGTGATCACCAGCGGTGCATACAGCAGGCCGAAGATTGCGCCGCCGACCATCGGCGCCAGGTCAAACAGGGTGACCACGCCTTCGGTGATCAGGATGCCGAGGTGGCGGGTCACCGGGCCGATGATCGCCAGCGCCAGTACGCCGGTGACGACGATGGTAGTGATCGGCACCACCAGCAACTGAATGGCATTCGGCACCCGTGCCCGCAGCCATTTCTCAATCACGCTCATCACGTAGGCGGCCAGCAGGATCGGCAGGATCTGGCCCTGGTAGCCGACCTTCTCGATCTTGAACCAGCCGAAAATATCGAAGTACGGCAGGCTCTGGCCGTCGAGGCCGGCGACCGCCTTGCCGTAGTTCCAGGCGTTGAGCAGATCGGGGTGCACCAGCATCAGGCCGAGGACAATGCCGAGGATTTCACTGCCACCAAAGCGCTTGGCCGCCGACCAGCCCACCAGTGCCGGCAGGAACACGAACGAGGTGTTGGCCATCAGGTTGATCAGGCTCCACAGGCCATCCAGGTTCGGATAGGCGTCGAGCAAGGTCTTGTCCGCGATGAACATGCCCTTGGCGCCCATCAGGTTGTTCACCCCCATGAGCAAACCGGCAATGATCAGCGCCGGCAAAATCGGCATGAACACATCGGAGAACACCCGCACCAGGCGCTGCATCGGGTTTATTTTGTCGGCGCTTTTCTGTTTCACCTCCGCGATGGTCGACGCGGCGAGGCCCGTTTGCTCACGCAGGGCGGCGTAGACTTTTTCCACTTCGCCGGGGCCGATCACGATCTGGAACAGGCCGCCGGTGAAGAACGAACCCTTGACCAGGTCGACCTGGTTCAGCTCGCCGCTGTTGGCCAGGCTCGGGTCCTTGAGGGCCAGGCGCAAGCGGGTCACGCAGTGGGCAGCTTGCTCAAGGTTGTCGCTGCCGCCAAGGTTCTTGAGAATCTCGCGGGCAATATTCGGATAGTCGTGGCTCATGCTTGGTATCCACTCTGGTTTTTTTTATTGGGCGGTCATAGGCAGCACGCCGAAGCCAAAAGTACTCGTCTGTACGAGTTAAAGCAATAACTCGTATGTACGAGTTTGAAAATGATTAATTTTCTGTTTTTTGAGTCAGAAATTTCCGAGTTCTACAATGGGTTGCATGGACAAACCCCATCGCTGCCACTAAGGTTCCTGCCTTGAACGCCAACGCGGCACAGAGCCCTTCCCCATGAGTAAATACAACCAGATCTATACCGATCTGCTTGCCAGCATCACCACCGAACGCCTGCAACGCGGCACGCGCCTGCCCTCCGAAACCGAATTGATGGACGCCTACCAGGCCAGCCGTGGCACGGTACGCCGGGCGATCGAGCAATTGCAGGAGCGCGGCTTCGCGCAAAAGATCCACGGCAAGGGCACCTTCGTGCTGTCACCCAACCCCATCGAGTTCCAGCTCGGCGGTATCGTCAGCTTTCGCGAGACCCATGCCGCCCTCGGCGACGACGTCAGTACCGAAGTGGTGGAGTTCAGCCAATTCCCGCTGGAAGGCCCGTTGATGCAACACATTGAGGCCGAAGCTGGCAGCCTGATTACCCGGGTCAAACGGGTGCGGCGGATCGACGGCAAACGGGTGATCCTCGACATCAACCACTTCGTCGCCGACCTGATACCGGGGCTGGATCGGGAGATTGCCGAGCAGTCGATCTATGCGTTTATCGAACAGACCTTGCAGCTGCAGATCAGCTATGCCCAGCGCACCATCGAAGCGCTGCCACGGGGAAAGGACGATCAGACACACCTGGACCTCGAAGGTCAGAGCCATGTGATCGTGGTGAGCAACCAGACGTTTTTGCAGGATGGACGGCAGTTCGAGTACACCGAGTCGCGGCATACGCTGGATAAGTTTTACTTTTCGGATATTGCGCGGCGGTAGACAAACGCCAGAAACACAAAACCCCGGCACCAGGCCGGGGTTTTGTTATTCAGCGCTCACCTGCTACGGCAGGATCATTCCCACTCAATGGTCGCCGGCGGCTTGCTCGACACGTCATAAGTCACGCGCGAAATACCTTCAATCTCATTGATGATACGGCCGCTGACCGTCTCCAGCAGTTCGTACGGCAGGTGTGCCCAACGGGCGGTCATGAAGTCGATGGTTTCCACCGCACGCAGGGCCACAACCCAGGCGTAACGACGGCCATCGCCGACCACGCCAACCGACTTCACCGGCTGGAACACTACGAACGCCTGGCTGACCTTGTGGTACCAGTCGGCCTTGCGCAGTTCTTCGATGAAGATGTGGTCGGCGCGACGCAGCAGGTCGGCGTATTCCTTCTTCACTTCACCGAGGATCCGCACGCCCAGGCCCGGGCCCGGGAATGGGTGGCGGTAGACCATGTCGTACGGCAGGCCGAGTTCCAGGCCCAGACGACGGACTTCGTCCTTGAACAGTTCGCGCAGTGGCTCTACCAGCTTGAGGTTCATTTCCTCAGGCAGGCCGCCCACGTTGTGGTGGGACTTGATCACGTGGGCCTTGCCGCTCTTGGCGCCGGCCGATTCGATCACGTCCGGGTAGATGGTGCCCTGGGCGAGGTACTTGATGTTGTCCAGTTTGTTGGACTGGGCATCGAATACGTCGATGAAGGTGCGACCGATGATCTTGCGCTTCTTCTCCGGGTCGGACTCGCCGGCCAGGTTGTTCAGGAACTGATCTTCAGCGTTGGCGCGGATCACCTTGACGCCCATGTTCTCGGCGAACATGGCCATCACTTGCTCGCCTTCGTGCAGGCGCAGCAGGCCGTTGTCGACGAAGACGCAGGTCAGTTGGTCGCCGATGGCCTTGTGCAGCAGCGCCGCAACCACGGAGGAGTCAACGCCGCCGGACAGGCCCAGCAGGACGTTGTCGGTGCCGACCTGGGCACGTACGTTGGCGATGGCGTCTTCAGCGATCTTCGACGGGGTCCACAGGGCTTCGCACTGGCAGATGTCGAGGATAAAGCGCGACAGGATGCGACCGCCTTGCTTGGTGTGGGTCACTTCCGGGTGGAACTGCACGCCGTAGTAGCCGCGCTCGTCGTTGAACATGCCGGCAATCGGGCAGCTCGGGGTGCTGGCCAGGATGTGGAAGTCTTCCGGCATCCGGGTGACCTTGTCACCGTGGCTCATCCATACGTCGAGGCCAAACAGGCCGTCGGCGTCGATGTGGTCTTCGATGCCGTCCAGCAGGCGGCTCTTGCCGACCACGTCGACACGGGCGTAACCGAACTCACGCAGCTCGGAACCTTCAACCTTGCCGCCCAGTTGCTCGGCCATGGTCTGCATGCCGTAGCAGATACCGAAGACCGGCACGCCCAGGTCAAACACCGCCTGCGGGCAACGCGGGCTGTTGGCTTCGTGCACGGACTCGGGGCCGCCGGCGAGAATGACGCCTTTTGGAGCGAATTCGCGAATCGCTTCGTCGTCCATGTCGAACGGATGCAGTTCGCAGTACACGCCGATTTCACGCACGCGGCGGGCGATCAGCTGAGTGTACTGGGAACCGAAGTCGAGGATCAGGATGCGGTGGGCGTGAATGTCGAGGGCCATGAGATCAGTCTCGTCTAATGAATCAGAAACAACTCGGGGCTGAATAAGACAGCCCCGGTTACTTAACTATTTGCTGGAAGCATCAACCTACGCGGTAGTTTGGCGCTTCCTTGGTGATCTGTACGTCGTGTACGTGGGACTCGGCCATGCCGGCACCGGTGATCCGCACGAACTCAGGCTTGGTGCGCATTTCTTCGATGTCGGCGCTGCCGGTGTAGCCCATCGAGGAACGCAGGCCGCCCATCAGTTGATGGATGATGGCGCTCAGGGTGCCCTTGTACGGAACACGCCCTTCAATGCCTTCCGGTACCAGCTTCTCGGCGCCCGCGGAGGAGTCCTGGAAGTAGCGGTCGGAAGAGCCTTGAGCCTGGGACATGGCGCCCAGGGAACCCATGCCACGGTAAGCCTTGTACGAACGACCCTGGAACAGTTCGATCTCGCCCGGCGCTTCTTCAGTACCGGCGAACATCGAGCCCATCATCACGCAGGAAGCACCGGCGACGATGGCCTTGGACAGGTCACCGGAGAAACGGATGCCGCCGTCGGCGATCAACGGTACGCCAGTGCCTTCAAGGGCCGCGGCGACGTTGGCGATGGCGCTGATTTGCGGCACGCCTACACCGGCCACGATACGGGTGGTGCAGATCGAGCCAGGGCCGATACCGACCTTGACCGCATCAGCACCGGCTTCGGCCAGGGCCTTGGCGGCAGCGCCGGTGGCAATGTTGCCGCCGATCACTTGCACGTCAGGGAAATTCTGTTTGACCCAGCGAACGCGGTCGATCACGCCTTTGGAGTGACCGTGGGCAGTGTCGACCACCACCACGTCAACACCGGCAGCCACCAGGGCCGCTACACGGTCACCGGTGTCTTTGCCGGTACCGACCGCAGCGCCTACGCGCAGACGACCTTGATCGTCCTTGCTGGCCAGCGGGTAAGCCTTGGCTTTTTCGATGTCGTTGACGGTCATCATGCCCTTGAGGGCGAATTTGTCGTCGACGATCAGTACGCGTTCGATGCGGTGCTTGTGCAGCAGCTCGCGCACATCGTTCTTGTCGGCGCCTTCCTTGACAGTAACAAGGCGCTCTTTAGGCGTCATCACTTCACGGACGGTGACTTCAAGACGGTTCTCGAAACGCACGTCACGGGAAGTGACGATGCCGACCAGGTCGCCATCGTGCAGCACCGGAACGCCGGAGATGTTGTGCAGGCGGGTCAGGTCGAACAGGTCACGAACGGTGGCATCGGCCTCGATGGTGATCGGGTCCTTGACCACACCGGCTTCGTAACGCTTGACCTTGCGAACTTCGGCAGCTTGCTGCTCGATGGTCATGTTCTTGTGGATGATGCCGATGCCGCCTTCCTGAGCCATGGCGATTGCCAAACGGGCTTCAGTGACGGTGTCCATGGCAGCGGAAACCAGAGGAATATTCAGCTCGATGCCACGGGTTAGGCGGGTCTTGAGACTGACTTCGTTAGGAAGCACCTCGGAATAACCGGGCACTAGGAGAATGTCGTCGAATGTCAGAGCTTCTTGGCTGATACGCAGCATCGCGGGGGCTCCCGAGCGGGAAAATGGAAGCGCGCCATTATAGTCAGACACCCCCTCGGGTTCAATGTAAAACTCTGACAAACTTGGTAATACTGATAGATGGATGATTTTTGCAGCACTGATCGTTCCCACGCTCTGCGTGGTAACGCCGCTTTGGACGCTCCGCGTCCTGGCCAGGGCGACGCGGAGCGTCACGGGAAGCGTTCCCACGCGGGAGCGTGGGAACGATCACATCGGATTAAAGTTCGACTTTGACCCAACTCATCTTCTGGTCCAGCCAGTCGGCAAATTCGTCGATAAAACTCTGCTTGAACCCCGCCTCCGCCCAGTTATTGAAGATGAATCCCAGGTTGGAAAAGCCGCATTCCTGCAGGAACAGGAAACCGTTGATGTCGTCCTCATGCCCACACAGCGGGCAGGTGAAGTTATCGGTGTGGCCGGGCATCCAGTCTTCCAGGCTTTCGAACAGGGCTTCGCCGACTTCCTTGAGGCACTCGGGACAGCCGGCCTCTTCCAGGAAGCCTTTGGCCGGAGTGTAGATGCAGCGCTTGTAGATGATCTCCAGGCCGTTGATCGGCTCGTTGAACGGCAGCGCGTCGGGGTGCAGCACCACGGCGCGGGCACCGTCGGCCAGGGCATAGCCCATGCGGTTGCCGGTGCGCCCGCAGGTGGTGAGTTCTTCCTTGACGATGTTCTTGCGCACCAGCCAGCGCACGATCGCCCGGGCGCGGGGTTCGTGGACGGGTAGCGTGGAGATTTTCGGGACAAGGATGCTTTGGGAATTCATGGGAGTCCTGCGGCGTGGCTACTGGCGCCTTCGCGAGCAAGCCCGCTCCCACAGGGGGAATGCGTTCCAAATGTGGGAGCGGGCTTGCTCGCGAAGAGGCCCTGAAGGCTGGCAGCTTAATCCCTGAAACAATCAGGTCAAGTACTCAAGTAACGGGCAATCAAGGCAATGCCACTGGCCAGCACCAGCCAGGTCACCAACCGCACAAACGCCTCGCGGGACATGCGCAGGGTCAACCGCCGCCCCGCCCACAGCCCGAGCGCCATGGCCGGCAACAGGCACACCGCCAACATCAACAAGGGTAGCTCGGCATACACGCCCGCGATCAGAAACAGGCTCAGGCGCACCACCGTGCTGCAACTGATCAACGCACTCTGGGTCGCCCGCGCGCCATCCTTGGGCAATCGGCTGTTGAGGTAGATCGCATACAGAAAGCCGCCACTGCCAAACAACGCGCCAAACAGCCCGCCGACAACCCCCATGGGAATCGCCCAGCCGGCTGCCATCTGCGTGGGCTTGGCCTTCACCGCCAGGCTGTAGATCGCATAGGCGCTGATAAACAGCCCCATCAACAGCAGCAATAAATCAGAGTGCAGGTTGAGCAGGAAGATCACCCCAAGGGTGCAGCCAATCGCCATGCACGGCAGTAGCCTGAACAACTCCGGTTTCACCACATCCCGGCGCGATTGCAGAAGGTTGCCGAAGGCCGCGACAAAATCCAGCAGCACCAGCAAGGGGATGATCTTCGACAGCGGCATGAACAGAATCAGGATCGGCCCCGCCACCAATGCGGTACCAAAGCCTGCAATGCCGAACACGATATACGCCAGGGCAATCGCCACGCCGATCACCAGCCAGTCCACACCGCCAAACGACCAATGACTCAACAGCTCGACCGGACTCATGACGTATTCCTTATTAGAGATGGCCATCACTTTAGCCATTGGCAAGCGTTGCGACTAATATCTTCAAAGCCCATCACTCATCTCGAAAAGGCATGACTTGTGATTTCCACCCGGCAATTGCGTTACTTCGTCGAAATCGCCGAGAGCGGCAGCTTCAGCGCAGCGGCCGAGCGGCTGTTTGTGGCGCAATCGGCACTGAGCCGGCAGATCAAGGAGCTGGAAAACCTGCTGCAAACGCCGCTGTTTGAACGCACTGCGCGCCAGCCACGGCTGACGGCTGCGGGCGAGGCTTTTTATCCGCGGGCACGCAACCTGCTGGGCGAACTGCTCAAGGCCAGTGAGATGGCGACGCAAGTGGGCAATGGACAGCTCGGCACGCTACGAATGAGCCATTCGAGCACGGTGCCGATGAGTGGCCGCCTGCTGCGCGGCATCGGTGCCTGGCTGGAACGATGCCCGGGCGTGTCGATGGACATCGCCAAACTGTCCTCCGAAGCCCAGTTGGAAGAAATCGCCGACGGCCGACTGGAGGTCGGGCTGTTGCGCTTACCGGTGTTGCGCCAGCGCGAAGGCGTGCGCATCGTGCCTTTATATAGCGAAAGGCTGTTGCTGGCCGTGCCGCCGAACCACCGGTTGGCCGGGCACACATCCGGTATCGATTTGGCGCAACTGAAGAACGAAGCGTTTATCTCGATCCCTCACCCCCAGCGCGGAGGGCTGAGTTACCTGTCAGCCGAGTTGTGCATGCGTGCAGGATTTTTCCCCAAGGCGGCGCGGGTGATGTCGCGCAAGACCACGCAGCTACAGCTGATCCAGGCCGGATTCGGAATCGCCTTGCTGCCGGAGTCGATGCGGGACATTGCGCCGGCCAACATCCATTTTTTACCCCTGGCCGATCCCGATTGCCAAAGCACCGTCGCCCTCGCCTGCCAGCAAACGCCGAGCGCGCTGGTGGAGCAGTTCTGTCAAACCCTGCACGAATGCCTATAAACTGCCGCCCATGATTAAAGATCCCTTTGCCCGTCTGGGCCTGGACCGCGAAGTCCTGACTGTCAGCCAGCTCAACGGCCGCGCGCGGGTGTTGCTGGAAGACGTGTTCACCAATATCTGGGTCGAAGGCGAGATCTCCAACCTCGCCCGCCCGGCCTCCGGCCACGTGTATTTCACCCTCAAGGACAGTGGCGCCCAGGTGCGTTGTGCGCTGTTCCGGCAGAACGCCGCACGGGTGCGCCAGGCGTTGAAAGACGGCCTGGCGGTGAAGGTGCGGGGCAAGGTCTCGCTGTTTGAGGGCCGTGGCGACTATCAGCTGATTCTCGACACGGTGGAGCCGGCCGGTGACGGCGCACTGCGCCTGGCCTTCGACGCGCTGAAGGAAAAACTCAGCGCCGAAGGCCTGTTCAGTGCCGAGCGCAAGGTGCCGCTGCCCGCCCACCCAAGGCGCATCGGGATTATCAGCTCGCCCACCGGCGCGGTAATTCGCGACATCATCAGCGTGTTCCGCCGCCGGGCACCCAACGTGGAACTGACGTTGATCCCGACAGCCGTACAAGGTCGTGAAGCCGTGGCGCAGATCGTCCGCGCACTGAAGCTGGCCGATGCACGCGGCTTCGACGCGCTGATCCTGGCCCGTGGCGGCGGGTCGCTGGAAGACCTCTGGTGCTTCAACGAAGAAGCCGTGGCGCGTGCGGTGGACGCCTGCGTGACGCCCATCGTCAGCGCCGTTGGCCATGAGACCGATGTGTCGATCAGCGACTTTGTCGCCGACGTACGCGCCCCAACGCCTTCCGCCGCTGCCGAGTTGTTGGCGCCGGACTCCAGCCACCTGACTCGCCAGGTAGAGAACCTGCACCGCCGCCTGGTGATGCTGATGCGCAACCGCCTGACTCACGACCGCCTGCGCCTGGAAGGCATGGCTCGTCGCCTGCGTCACCCGGGCGAGCGCCTGCGCCAACAGGCCCAGCGCCTGGATGACCTGGACATGCGCCTGCGGCGTGCCTTCGAGCGCAGCCTCAACACCCGTCGCGAGCGTTTGATCCGCCTGGAAACCCGCCTCGCCGGCCAACACCCCGGCCGCCAACTGGCGCTGTTGCGCCAACGCCTGGACAGCCTTGCCGAACGCCTGCCCCGTGCCATGCGCGAAGGCCTCAAGGCCCGTCGCCTGCAACTGCAAAGCCAGGTGCAGACGCTGCACGTGGTCAGCCCGCTGGCGACGCTTGGACGCGGCTACAGCATCTTGCTCGACGAACGCGGCCAGGCGATTCGCAACGCCGCGCAAACCCACACCGGGCAGCGCCTGACCGCGCGCCTCGGTGAAGGCCAATTGCAGGTACGGGTGGAAGACAACCACCTGACGCCCGTCACCCTCTCGTTACTGGATTGATTGATGCCACGCTTTTTAAGTTTGTTGATGCTGCTGTGCCTGACCTTTAACGCCCATGCCGACAGCTACATCACCCGGCTGCTGAACAAGCCGGTGCCCGGTGGCGTGGCGGTGGTCGACCTCGGCACTTCGGCCACGGCGCCCAAAGCCACCTACATGAACCGCCCAGTGCTGGTGGTGAAGGAGCAAAACAACTGGCTGGCGATTGTGGGCATCCCGCTGACGGTCAAGCCCGGCACCCAACGCATCACCAGCGGCAGCCAGAACCTGCCGTTTGTCGTGGGCTTCAAGAAATACCCCGAGCAGCACATCACCCTGAAGAACAAGAGCCAGGTGAACCCGGACCCAGCGCAACTCAAGCGCATCGAAGGCGAGCTGGCAGTCCAGCTCAAGGCCTATCGCAGTTTCAGCCCGAACACGCCGAGCAACCTGCTGCTGGACAAGCCGGTGAACGGGCCGCTGTCGAGCAAGTTCGGCGTGCGACGTTTCTTCAATGGCGAGGAGCGGAATCCGCATTCCGGCCTGGACTTTGCCGTGGGCGCCGGCACGCCGATCAAGACCCCGGCAGCGGGCAAGGTGATCCTGACCGGCAACTACTTCTTCAACGGCAACACCGTGTTTGTCGACCATGGCCAGGGCTTTATCAGCATGTTCTGCCATATGTCGAAGATTGATGTGAGCGTGGGCCAGCAACTGGCTCGTGGTGCAGTGGTGGGCAAGGTCGGTTCCACCGGCCGGGCGACCGGGCCGCATATGCATTGGAACATCAGCCTGAACGACGCACGGGTGGATCCGGCGATCTTTATCGGCGCGTTTCAGCCCTGACGCTCAATTGCGCACCCGGCAACGGGTGCGCAAACAAAACAACCTCGCGCACAATTCTCAACCATAAAATCTCGTTTTCCTCAGTAATAGCAGAACTTCTCTCAATTTTTTCCGACTGCTTGCCATCTTTCACCCCGGCGGTTAGGGTTGGACCTATGAAAACCTCTCACACCCTCATTCAGCTCCGCCAGCACCGCAGCCTGTGCCTAGTCAGCGCACGACTGCCAGGCTGAATCGATCTGCCTCGTCTTCTGCTTTATCCCCAATAACAGTTTTACGGCAGGCCGCCTTTTCTCGGCCCCTAGACAAAGGATTTCCCGATGAGCATGCTCAAAGACCCGTCTTCGAAGTACCGCGCGTTCCCGACCATTGATATCCCGGACCGCACCTGGCCTTCGAAAACCATCACCACCGCGCCGATCTGGTGCAGTTCCGACCTGCGCGACGGCAACCAGTCGCTGATCGAACCGATGGACGCGGTGAAAAAGCTGCGTTTCTGGAAGACCCTGGTCGCCGTCGGTGTGAAGGAAATCGAAGCCTCCTTCCCGGCCGCATCGCAAACCGATTTCGACTTCGTGCGCACCCTGATCGAAGACAATCACATCCCCGAGGACACCACCATCCAGGTGCTGACCCAGGGCCGTGAAGACTTGATCGCGCGCACCTTCGAATCCCTGCGCGGGGCGAAGAAAGCCATCGTTCACTTGTACAACGCCACCTCGCCGTCGTTCCGCCGCATCGTGTTCAACCAGGACAAGGACGGCATCAAGGCCATCGCGGTCAACGCGGCCAAGCTGTTCGTCAAATACGCCGCCCAGCAGCCGGAAACCCAGTGGACCTTCGAATACTCGCCAGAGACGTTCAGCGCCACTGAGCTTGAGTTCGCCAAGGAAGTCTGTGACGCGGTGATCGAGGTCTGGAACCCGACGCCTGAGCACAAGGTGATCCTCAACCTGCCAGCCACCGTCGAGTGCGCCACCCCGAACATCTATGCCGACCAGATCGAGTGGTTCGGTCGTCATATCAACCGTCGCGACAGCGTGATCATCAGCCTGCACACCCACAACGACCGTGGCACCGGCGTAGCCGCCACCGAGTTGGGCCTGATGGCCGGCGCCGACCGTGTCGAAGGCTGCCTGTTCGGCAACGGCGAGCGTACCGGTAACGTCGACCTGGTCACCGTGGCCTTGAACATGTACACCCAGGGCCTCGACCCTCAGCTGGACTTCTCCGACATCGACGGCATCCGCAAGGTAGTCGAAGAGTGCAACCAGATCCCGGTGCACCCGCGTCACCCGTACGTCGGCGACCTGGTTCACACCGCCTTCTCCGGCTCCCATCAGGACGCGATCCGCAAGGGCTTCACCCAGCAGAAAGACGACGCCTTGTGGGAAGTGCCGTACTTGCCGATCGACCCGGCCGACATCGGCCGCAGCTACGAGGCGGTGATCCGCGTCAACAGCCAGTCGGGCAAAGGCGGCATCGCCTACCTGCTGGAGCAGGAATACGGCATCAGCTTGCCGCGCCGCATGCAGATCGAGTTCAGCCAGGTGGTACAGGCCGAAACCGACCGCGTGGGCCTGGAGATGACCGCCGCGCAGATCTACAGCTTGTTGCAGCGTGAATACCTGCAAGCCAACATTCCTTACGCGCTGGTCAGCCATCGCTTGCAGGAAGAGAACGGCAACAGCTCGGTGGAAGTTGAAGTCTCCGGCAAGGGCCAGGGCGAAACCAACCTGCGCTGGCACGGCAAAGGCAACGGCGCCCTGGAAGCGCTGGTGGCCGGGCTGCCGATTGGTGTGGAGATCATGGATTACAACGAACACGCGATTGGCGCCGGCACCAATGCCAAGGCGGCGGCCTACATCGAGCTGCGAGTGAACGGTGAGCGTCCGGTGCATGGCGTGGGCATTGATGAAAACATCACCACGGCGAGCTTCAAGGCGGTGTTCAGCGCGCTGAACCGCTCGTTGAGCCAGCTGGAAGCGAAAGCGGCATAAACACGACCGCTGAAATGCGAAAGGCCCCGGGACGAGAATCCAGGGGCCTTTTTTATGATCGTTCCCACGCTCCGCGTGGGAATGCAGCTCGGACGCTCCGCGTCCCGAAGCGTGACGCGGAGCGTCACAAGAGGCGTGCCCACGCAGAGCGTGGGAACGATTTATACGAACTCGAAGCTGTCCGCATCCAGGTTCGCCGGGAAGCGCGTGCGGTACTCCGCCAATTCCGCTGCGTCCAGGCACACCTGGAACACCCCGTCCGCCTCCCCTGCGCTCAGCAGGCTTTCGCCCTGGAAGTCCACGACCTGGCTGTCGCCGGTGTAGGCAAAGCCCTTGCCGTCCGTGCCCACCCGATTCACCGCCGCCACGTAGCACAGGTTTTCAATGGCCCGTGCCGGCAGCAGACGGTTCCAGTGCTGGCGACGTGCGCCCGGCCAGTTGGCGGTGTACAGCAGCAAGTCAGTGTCCTGGGCGTCACGACTCCACACCGGGAATCGCAGGTCGTAGCAGATCAACGGACGAATCCGCCACCCCTTGAGTTCGAACTGCACCTGGCGCTCGCCGGGGGTGTAGTGGTCGTGTTCACCGGCCATACGGAACAGGTGACGCTTGTCGTAGTGCAACACCTCACCATCCGGTCGCGCCCACAGCAGGCGGTTGCGGTGACTGCCATCGGCGGCCTGGATGATCACGCTGCCGGTGATCACCGCGTTGTACTTCTTCGCCTGGGCCTGCAGCCATTGATGGGTGGGGCCGTTTTCAGGCTCGGCGAGGGTTTCCGATTCCATCGAGAAACCGGTGGTGAACATCTCCGGTAGCACGATCAGGTCGGCACCCTTGGCCTGTTCCAGCAGCAGTTCAAAATGCTCCAGGTTGGCCTGGCGGTCGTGCCAGGCCAGGGTGGTTTGCACCAGGGCGATGTTCAGGTTGGGCAGTGCACTCAGATCACGCATAGTTTCTCGGCTGCTTGACGCAGCGTCTCCTCGCGTTTGGCAAAGCACAGTCGCACCAGGCGCTGGCCTTGCGGTGGGTTCTGGTAGAACTCCGAGACCGGAATGGTCGCAACGCCGTGTTCGCGGGTCATCCACAGCGACATGGCGACGTCATCCAGGTCCGGGCGAATCTGTGAGTAATCCACCAATTGAAAGTAGGTACCGGCCACCCGGGTAAAGCTGAAACGCGACGGTTCCAGCAGGTCGCAGAACAGGTCGCGCTTGGCTTGATAAAAAGCCGGCAGCTCCTCGACGTGTTCCGGGTGTTCGGCCATGAAGTCTGCCAAAGCGTACTGCAACGGGGTCACGCCGCAAAAGTTGACATATTGATGCACCTTGCGCAGCTCGGCGCTGAGGGCTGGCGGCGCGACCACGTAGCCGGTTTTCCAGCCGGTGACGTGGTAGGTCTTGCCGAACGAACTGACCACAAACGCACGCTGATACAGCTCTTCGTGGGCCAACACGCTGACGTGGGGCACACCGTCGAACACCAGGTGCTCGTAGACCTCGTCGCTGACCAGGTAGATGTCGCGGTCGCGGATCAACTCGGCCAACTGGTCCAGCTCGGCACGGCTGATCAGGGCACCGGTGGGGTTATGCGGGCTGTTGAGGATGATCATGCGGGTGCGCGGCGACAGCGCAGCGCGCAGTTGCTCGAAGTCCAGGGCGAAATCATCCAGGCCCAGTTGCACGTGTACGCAGCGACCGCCTGCCAGTTCCACAGAAGGCTCGTAGCTGTCGTAGGCCGGATCGAACACGATGACTTCATCACCGCTGCGGATCACCGCCTGGATCGCACAGAAGATCGCTTCAGTGGCGCCTGGGGTGATGGTCACTTCGCTGTCGGCATTCACCGTTGCGCCATAGCTGCGGGCGATCTTGGCCGCCACTTGCTGGCGCAGTACCGGCAGGCCGGTCATCGGGGCGTATTGGTTATGGCCCAGGGCAATGTGTCTGCCCACTCCATCGAGCAACTCCTGGGGCCCGTTAAAGTCGGGAAAGCCCTGGGACAGGTTGAGCGCACCGGTTTCGGCAGCGAGTTGCGACATGGTGGTGAAGATGGTGGTGCCGACATTCGGCAGCTTGCTGGTGATCATCGGTGCGCCCCTTGCGGTGAGCCCCAAGTTTTAAGCTGCATGCCGCGAAGGGTCAACCGCCAGGCACAAAAAAAGGGCTCCGAAAGAGCCCTTTTTCAACCGATCAGGATCAGCGCTTGTCGCGGCGCTTTTTGTCGGCCTTCTTGTGGTGCGTCATCATCCGGCGCTTTTTGTTTACCTGGCGGTCGGTGAGGCTGTTCTTGTTACCTTCGTACGGGTTCTCGCCACCCTTGAACTCGATACGGATCGGCGTACCGACCAGTTTCAAGACGCGGCGGTAGGTATTTTCCAGGTAACGCACGTAGGACTTCGGCACCTTCTCCAGCTGGTTACCGTGAATCACGATAATCGGCGGGTTGGCACCACCCAAGTGAGCGTAGCGCAGCTTGATCCGACGGTTGTTGACCATCGGCGGCGCGTGCTCGCTGACCGCATCTTCAAGAATCTGGGTCAGGCGGTTGGTCGGCCAGCGGGTAACCGCGGACTTGAACGAGTTCTGCACCGAGGCGTAGAGGTTACCCACGCCGGTACCGTGCAGTGCCGATATAAAGTGGATATCGGCAAACTCGACGAAGAACAGGCGACGCTGCAGCTCGACCTTGACGTAGTCGCGCTCGCTCGGCGTCATGCCGTCCCACTTGTTGATCGCAATCACCAGGGCGCGACCGGCTTCCAGGGCAAAGCCCAGCAAGTTCAGGTCGTGGTCTACCACGCCTTCGCGGGCGTCCATGACGAAGATCACTACGTTGGCGTCTTTGATCGCCTGCAGGGTTTTCACCACGGAGAACTTTTCAACTTCCTCGTGGATCTTGCCGCGCTTGCGCACACCGGCAGTGTCGATCAGCGTGTACTTCTCGTCGTTACGCTCGAACGGGATGTAGATGCTGTCGCGAGTGGTGCCCGGCTCGTCATAGACGATTACCCGGTCTTCACCGAGCATGCGGTTGACCAGGGTCGACTTGCCGACGTTCGGACGGCCGATGATCGCGATCTTGATACCGTCTTTTTCGCTTGGGCCAGGAATGCGCTTGGCTTCCTCGCCTTCGGCAACGATTTCTTCTTCGCCTTCGACTTCATCCACGTCATCACGCGGGAAGTCGCGCAGGGCGATTTCCAGCATCTGGGTGATGCCGCGACCGTGGGCACCGGCGATCGGGATCGCATCGCCCAGGCCCATCGGGCTGAACTCGGCGCGGGCCATTTCAGGATCGATATTGTCGATCTTGTTGGCCACCACGTAGGAACGCTTGTTGCGCTTGCGCAGGTGCTCGCCAATCATCTGGTCTGCAGCGGTGTAGCCCGCGCGGGCGTCCACCAGGAACAACACGACATCAGCTTCTTCAATGGCCAGCAGCGACTGCTCGGCCATCTTTTCGTCCATGCCATGCTCGTCACCGGAGATACCACCGGTGTCGACAATAATGTAGGAGCGCCCTTGCCACTTTGCCTCACCGTATTGGCGATCACGGGTCAGACCGGACAAGTCGCCGACGATGGCGTCGCGAGTCCTGGTCAGGCGGTTGAACAAGGTGGACTTGCCGACGTTCGGTCGGCCCACCAGGGCGATTACGGGAACCATGCGGCTCTCCACTTCGTTATTTCAGAAAATACAAAAGCCGCTGCAAGGCAGCGGCTGGTGCTCGGGGCAGCGCTCGAAAGCGCCGCATGCCCTGCCGAAGCAGGGCCGCCTGGGAATTACCCCAAGCATAGTCAAACCATTACTTGATGGTCAGCGCTTCCAGTTTGCCGCTGTTGCCATACACGTAAAGCATGTTACCTACCACCAGCGGACGGGCACGCAGGCCGTCGCTGTCGATACGTTCGCGACCCACGAAGCGACCGTCCACCTGGCTCAGCAGGTGCAGGTAACCTTCAAAGTCGCCTACCGCCACGTAGCTGGAGAACACTTCCGGTGCCGACAACTGACGGCGGGCCAGGGAGTCGTTGCTCCACAATGCAGTGGTGGAACGCTCGTCGACACTTTCAACGGTGCCGGACGCCAGGCTTACGTAGACGCTGCCAAACCCTTGGGCGACACCGGCGTAGCTGGAAGCATCACGCTGCCAGTTGATCCGGCCGCTCTGCACGTCCAGCGCCGCAACACGGCCCTGATAAGTAGCGACGTAAAGGGTATCACCCGACAGCAGCAAGCCACCGTCGATGTCCACTACGCGGTCCAGTTCCGAACGACCTTGAGGAATCGCGACCCGGGTTTCCCAGGCCGGCACGCCGTTCTGGGTGTCCAGGGCGACCACTTTACCGGTCGACAGGCCTGCCAGTGCCAGGTTGCTGGTCACAACCGGACCGCTGGTACCGCGCAAGGTCAGGACCGCCGGCGTGCTGTCATACAACCAGCGCTGGTTACCGGTGGCGGCGTCGAGGCCGATCACACGGTCATCCTGGGTCTGCACGACAACCACGTCACCGTTGGTAGCCGGTGGCGAGAGCACTTCACTAGTCACGCGAGCGCGCCATTTCTCTTCACCGGTGCTCGAATCCAGTGCCACGACGTCGCCTTTCAGCGTGCCGAGCATCACCAGGCCAGAACCCACGCCAACGGCGCCGGACACAGGCAGTTCGAGGTCTTTCTTCCACTTGACGTCGCCGTTCATGCGATCCATGGAGACCACAACACCGGTGGAATCAGCGGCGTAGATAGTGTCACCGTCGATCGCCGGGACCATCAGGTTGTACAGATCGCCCTGACCGTCACCAATGGAGCGGCTCCACTGCTTTTGCAGGACCACTTCTTCCTTGAAGCTGGTCAGCTCGGCCGGAGGCAGTTCTTTTTTGCTGTTGCTGCTGCAACCCGCGGCCAAAACGGCCAGAGCCAGCAATGCTGCATGTTTCCAACGGATCTCGTCACGCATCCGGTTTGGCCAAGTCGTCGAGCTTGATTTGTAAGCCACCGACCGCCGCTTCATCAGACAGCGCCGCCTTGGCTTTTTGGTACGCAGCATTGGCTTCGTCGGTACGACCCAATTGGACCAGGAGGTCGCCCTTGAGCTCTTCACGAGTGGCCAGGAATGCCTTGTCAGCATCGCCGTCGAGCAGTTTCAGTGCTTCGTCGGCCTTGTTCTGTGCCGCCAGTACCTGAGCCAGACGCTGACGTGCGATTTCACCCAGTGTCGGGTTGGCCGGCTTGTCGGTGATGGCTTTCAGCTCGGAGGCGGCGTCATCCAGCTTGCCGTTGTCGACCGCAACTTTTGCGACGAACAGGCTGCCGTATTGCGCGTAGGTGCTACCGCCGAATTCGCTCTTCAGCTTGCCGGCCAGGTCTGCAACCTGGGCGAGGTCAGGCTTGCCGTTTGGCGTCAGCGTGGTTTCCAGCAGTTGCTGATAGATAATCGAGGCGCCTTGCGACTGGTTAGCCTGATACTTGTGCCAGGCTTGCCAGCCGAACACCACTACTAAAGCCAGCAAGCCGCCAGTGACCAGGGGCTTGCCGTTGCGCTGCCACCAGTCTTTGAACTCGGCCAGCTGGTCATCATCAGTACTCGACACCCCAATACTCCTTAATCGCTAAATCGGCTGTTTGACAGCTTCAACCCTGCACGATGCAGGTGGCCAGGTGCGCTGCAAGCGCATCAAAGGCAATGCTTTGTTGTTCACCCTGACCACGCAGGGGTTTGAAACTTACCACTTGCTGGGCCAACTCATCATCACCCAGGATCAGTGCATACAACGCACCGCTCTTGTCGGCTTTCTTGAACTGGCTTTTGAAGCTGCCGGCGCCGGCATTGACTTGCAAGCGCAGGTTCGGCAGTTGGTCGCGCAGTTTCTCGCTCAGGGCCAGGGCAGCCAGTTCGGCCGCCTCGCCAAAGGCACAGAAGTACACGTCCACCTGACGGGAGATTTCTTCGGGAACCTGCTCCAGGGTTTCCAGCAGCAGGATCAGCCGCTCGATGCCCATGGCAAAACCTACGCCGGTGGTCGGCTTGCCGCCCATCTGCTCGACCAGGCCGTCGTAACGACCACCGGCACACACCGTGCCCTGGGCGCCGAGCTTGTCGGTGACCCACTCGAACACGGTCTTGCTGTAGTAATCGAGGCCACGCACCAGTTTCGGGTTGATGACGTAAGGAATACCGGCTGCATCCAGGCGAGCCTTGAGGCCCTCGAAGTGGATACGGGACTCGTCGTCCAGGTAGTCGGCCATTTTCGGCGCGTCCACCAGTACGGCCTGGGTCTCGGCGTTCTTGGTGTCCAGTACCCGCAGCGGGTTGGTTTTCAGGCGGCGCTGGCTGTCTTCGTCCAGCTTGTCCAGGTGGGCCGACAGGAATTCCACCAGGGCTTCGCGGTAGCGGCCCCGGGATTCGCTGGTGCCCAGGCTGTTGAGTTCAAGCTTGACCGCATCACGGATGCCCAGCATGCCCCACAGGCGCCAGGTCAGCACGATCAGCTCGGCGTCGATGTCCGGACCGTCTAGGTTGAAGACTTCCAGGCCGATCTGGTGAAACTGGCGATAACGGCCTTTCTGCGGACGCTCGTGGCGGAACATCGGGCCGATGTACCAGAGCTTCTGCGGCTGGCCACCGCCGGTGAGGCCATGTTCGAGCACCGCACGCACACACGCGGCAGTACCTTCCGGACGTAGGGTCAGGGAGTCACCGTTGCGGTCTTCGAAGGTGTACATCTCTTTTTCGACGATGTCGGTCACTTCACCGATGGAGCGCTTGAACAGCTCGGTGAACTCGACGATCGGCATGCGGATCTGCTTGTAACCGTAGTTATCCAGCAGGCGCGCGACAGTGCCCTCGAAGTAGCGCCACAGGGGCGTCTGCTCAGGCAGGATGTCGTTCATGCCACGAATGGCTTGCAGAGACTTGCTCACATCAAATCCTTAAATTCGTTCGATCAGCCGCGCGCGATAACCGCTGCGTCAGCTTCGACCTTTTCGGCCGCTTTCTGGCGGATCAGCCGTTCCAGCTCATCCACCAGATTGTCATTCGTCAATTTCTGCGACGGCTTGCCGTCGATGTAAATCAGGTTTGGCGTACCACCGGTCAGGCCCACATGGGCCTCTTTGGCCTCACCCGGCCCGTTGACCACACAGCCGATCACCGCGACATCCAGCGGCACCAGCAGGTCTTCGAGGCGTACTTCCAGTTCGTTCATGGTTTTCACCACGTCGAAGTTCTGCCGCGAGCAGCTCGGGCAGGCAATGAAGTTGATGCCACGGGAACGCAAATGCAGGGATTTGAGAATGTCGTAACCGACTTTCACTTCCTCTACCGGGTCTGCCGCGAGGGAGATGCGAATAGTATCGCCAATCCCGTCGGCCAGCAGCATACCGAGACCCACCGCAGATTTCACTGTGCCTGAGCGTAAACCGCCGGCTTCAGTGATACCCAGGTGCAGCGGCTGGACGATTTCCTTGGCCAGCAGGCGGTACGCTTCTACCGCCATGAACACGTCGGAAGCCTTTACGCTGACCTTGAAGTCCTGGAAATTCAGGCGTTCAAGGTGTTCTACGTGGCGCAGCGCGGACTCGACCAGTGCGGCCGGCGTCGGCTCGCCGTACTTCTTTTGCAGGTCTTTTTCCAGGGAGCCGGCGTTGACGCCGATGCGGATTGGAATCCCGCGATCACGTGCGGCATCCACCACGGCGCGAACCCGGTCTTCACGGCCGATGTTGCCCGGGTTGATCCGCAGGCAATCGACGCCCAACTCGGCCACGCGCAACGCGATCTTGTAGTCGAAGTGGATATCGGCGACCAGCGGCACCTTGACCAGTTGCTTGATGCGGCCAAAGGCTTCGGCAGCGTCCATGTCCGGTACGGAAACCCGCACGATGTCGACGCCCGCCGCTTCCAGGCGGTTGATCTGGGCGACAGTGGCCGCCACATCATTGGTGTCGCTGTTGGTCATGCTCTGTACTGCGATGGGGGCATCGCCGCCCACCGGCACCGAGCCGACCCAGATCTTGCGCGATACGCGACGTTTGATTGGAGATTCGCCGTGCATGACTTTATTGTCCCAACTTGAGGCGAGCAGTCTCGCCACTGGTGAACGGCGCCACGTCCACAGGCTGGCCGTTGTAGGCCACTTGCGCGCCACGGGCAAAGCCCAGACGCAGCGTCAAAGGAGGCTTGCCGCCCTGGTCAAGTGTATCTCCCTTACGCTTCAGACCACTGAACAGCACCTTGCCGTTGCCATCGGAGACTTGCGTCCAGCAGTCAGCGACGTAGGTAATTTGTACTCGGCCATCACCGGCGATCAGTACCGGGGTGGTTGGCGCGGAAATCGCCGGGGCGACGGGAGCCGTTGTTGCCGGAGCCTGCGCCGGTACTGCTGGCGTTGCTGGCGTATGAGCTGGAGCAGCAGGCGTCACTGCAACCGCTGGAGCGGGTGCGACGGGTGCCACTGCGGCGGCAGTACCTGCTTCGGGCGCAGGCTGCTCGGCGCTTGGCTCTGCCTCAGGCGCCGCCTGACCCTGGGCCACGGCCTGGTCTTCCGGCTCATCCAACGGATGAATCTGGGTGGTGCCGTCGGCGCTTTCGACTTCGACGTGCTCCATGGCGTTGCTGGACAAGTCCTTGCCACGCTGGGCGGTCTGATCCTGCCACCATACAAAACCACCGCCGATCACGGCGATGAGCAGCAACAGGCTGACAATGCGCAAAATGGTGTGGGAAACCCGCACAGGCTCTTCAATGCGGCCAAGACCATGGACATTGCTGCCCTGGGAATCGGTACCGGTGATTTGGTCGAATTCCTGGACCAATGCAGCCTGGTCGATACCCAGCAACTTCGCGTAGGCGCGGATATAGCCGCGGGCAAAGGTATGCCCTGGCAGCTTGTCGAATGCGCCAGCTTCAAGGTTGCCCAATGAAGTCGTGGTCAAATTGAGCTTGAGGGCCACTTCTGCCAGCGACCAACCATTGCTTTCGCGGGCCTGACGCAAGGTCTCGCCTGGGTTTCCACGATTAGCTGCTACAACTTCCGGGTGCGCCGCTTTCATCATTGCTCCGACAGGTATTGCTGATATTCCGGCGTACCGGGATAGAGTCGTTCGAGTTTCTGGCCAAAAAGTGCGGCCTTGTCGCGTTCTTCATGAACCGTCGCCAGGCGCACACCGAGCAATAGACTACGTGCATTTTGCCCGCTCAGCAGGCTAAAACGCTCGTAATAGTCACGTGCCGGCACATAATGCCTGTCTTCGAAGGACAACTCAGCCATTTCGAGCAAGGCCCGTGGCTGGCGCTGGTTCAGGTGCAGGGCTTTTTCCAGTTGCTGGCGTGCGGTGTCGCGCTGGCCGAGAAGCATTGAGGTCACCCCCAGGTTCTCGAAAACCCGCGAACGCTCAGGATAGAGGGTATCGGCCGCAGCCTGCTGGAAATATTCGGATGCCTGGGCATAACGTTTCTGCGCAAACAAAAAACTGCCGTAGTTATTCAGCAGTCTTGGGTCGCCAGGGCGTGTGGCCAGGGCCTTTTGGAAATATTGATCGGCCAATTCGGGCTCGGCCTGGGCCTGGAACACCAAGGCCAACGCAGCATTGGCGTCGGCGTCGCTGCCATCCAGCTCGAGGGCTTTTTTCAGCGGCACCTTGGCCTGTTCGGTCATCCCTTGCTGCAAGTACCCCAAGCCCAGCTGCACATAGGCAGCTCGCGCTTCGTCACGGCCCTTGCCGGTTTGCAACGGGCTGTCATGGCCCGATGAAACACAGCCAGCCGCGAGGCTGGCAACAAGCAAAAGCAGCGCAAGGCGCAAGGGCATAGAGATCCTCTCTCAGGTTCGAGTCGCGGCGCTTTGCGGCATATCGTCGGCGGCACTCAATTCACGCACGGCGATATAACGTTCGCTGCGACGGGTGCGATCCAGCACCTGTCCTACCAATTGGCCACATGCCGCATCGATGTCTTCGCCGCGGGTGGTGCGCACGGTGACATTGAAGCCTGCATGGTGCAGTTGATCCTGGAAACGGCGGATGGCGTTGTTGCTCGGCCGCTCATAGCCAGAATGGGGAAACGGGTTAAACGGAATCAGGTTGATCTTGCACGGTACGTTCTTGAGCAACTCGATCATCTCGACCGCGTGCTCGACCTTGTCGTTGATGTCCTTGAGCATGGTGTACTCAATGGTCAACACACGCTTTTCGCCCAAGGTCGCCATGTAGCGCTGGCAAGATTCGAGCAGCATCTTAAGCGGATACTTCTTGTTGATCGGCACCAATTGGTTACGCAATGCGTCATTCGGTGCGTGCAGCGACAACGCCAGGGAGACGTCGATGTGCTTGGCCAGCTCATCGATCATCGGTACCACGCCGGAGGTCGACAGGGTCACGCGGCGCTTGGAGATACCGTAGCCCAGGTCGTCCATCATCAGGTGCATGGCCGCGACAACGTTGTCGAAGTTCAGCAGCGGCTCGCCCATGCCCATCATCACCACGTTGGTGATGGCACGGTCGGCGGTCGCCGGGATGCTGCCGAACGATTTATTGGCAATCCACACCTGGCCGATGACTTCGGCGGCGGTGAGGTTGCTGTTGAAACCTTGCTTGCCGGTGGAGCAGAAACTGCAGTCCAGGGCACAGCCTGCCTGGGACGAAACGCACAGAGTGCCGCGTTTGCCCTGGGGAATATACACGGTCTCGACGCAGCTGCCGGACGCCACGCGCACCACCCACTTACGGGTGCCGTCGGTGGAAATGTCCTCGCTGACCACTTCGGGGCCGCGAACTTCGGCAATGGCCTTGAGCTTGTCGCGCAGGGCCTTGCTGACGTTCGTCATGGCGTCGAAATCATCGACGCCAAGATGGTGAATCCACTTCATTACCTGAGCGGCACGAAAACGCTTCTCCCCGATTGAGTCGAAGAATTTTTCCATTTCCTGTTGAGTCAGACCCAGCAGGTTGGTTTTTGCAGTCAATGTAGTCATGGATTCACCTTCGCTCTTTTAAGCCAATGCTTAGCGAGCGGTTACTTCAGTAGCAGCGAAAAAGTACGAGATTTCGCGGGCAGCAGCGGCTTCGGAGTCCGAACCGTGAACGGCGTTGGCGTCGATCGATTCAGCGAAGTCAGCACGGATGGTGCCGGCAGCAGCTTCTTTAGGGTTGGTAGCGCCCATCAGCTCACGGTTCAGAGCGATAGCGTTTTCGCCTTCCAGAACCTGAACAACAACAGGGCCGGAGATCAGGAAGGCAACCAGTTCGCCGAACAAACAACGACCGCAGTGCTCAGCGAATAAGCCAACAGCTTCAGCCTTGGACAGTTGCTTGAGTTTCGAAGCTACAACCTTCAGGCCGGCTTTTTCGAAACGAGTGGTGATCTCGCCGATGACGTTTTTTGCAACAGCGTCAGGCTTGATGATGGAGAAAGTACGTTGAACAGCCATGGTGTAACTCCAGAAACGGTAATTTGCGAAAAATTAAACCCGCGAATTATACGCGGGTTCTTGGGTATTGCCTAACTGCGTAAGGGAGGCTTCAGTCCTGCTCTTCTTTCCAGGCAGTCTGAATAGCTTCAAGCACCTTTTCACCGCCGCGTTCCCGGTCATCTTCGAACCCTGGCAAGGCCATGACCATGTCACGCAAAGCTACAAAGTTCAGCGAATAAGGGTTCAAGTCCGGGTGACCATCGGCCAGCAGGATAGCGATTTCTTGTACATCAACCCATTTCAGGCTCATGACATTTCCTTGAATCAATGCGGCGCTTCGGCGGCATGGTTGAGCGAATACTTCGGAATTTCGACGGTAAGGTCTTCTGTTCCCACTTTTGCCTGACAGCTCAATCGCGACGTCGGCTCAAGGCCCCACGCCCTATCAAGATAGTCCTCTTCCAGCTCATCAGCCTCTTCCAGGCTATTGAAACCTTCGCGAATGATGCAATGGCACGTGGTACAGGCGTTAACGCCGCCGCAGGCGCTTTCGATCTCGATGTGGTTATCGTGAGCGACTTCGAGAATGGACTTGCCGGTCTCAGCCTCCACAACCATACCGTCCGGGCAATGCTCGGCGTGTGGCAGAAAAATGATCTGCGGCATCAGTTAATCCTCAAGTTCGTTCAAGTTGCGGCCCGCCAGGGCGGCTTTCACCGTCTGGTCCATGCGACGGGCGGCAAAGGCATCGGTCACTTGCGACAGGCGCTTGGTCTGTTGCTCGATGGCGTAACCATCGGTGCCTTTCATCAATTCAGCCAGTTCCTGCATTTGCAGGTCGATGACCATGCGCTCTTCGGCATCCAGCAGACGCTCGCCGTCAGCTTCAAGGGCGCCCTGCACCGCTTCGAGCAGGCGCTGGGCGTCGACTTGCTGCTCACGCAGCACGCGGGCGACCTTGTCGTCACCGGCGTACTGGAACGAATCCTTGAGCATCTTGGCGATTTCGCCGTCGGTCAGGCCGTAGGACGGCTTGACCTGGATGCTGGCTTCAACGCCGGAGGCCAGTTCGCGAGCGGCAACGCTGAGCAAGCCGTCGGCGTCGACCTGGAAGGTCACGCGAATCTTCGCCGCACCAGCCACCATCGCCGGAATGCCGCGCAATTCGAAGCGCGCCAGGGAACGGCAGTCGCTGATCAGCTCACGCTCGCCCTGCAGCACATGAATCATCATGGCCGTCTGACCATCTTTGTACGTGGTGAAGTCCTGGGCGCGGGCAACGGGGATGGTGGTGTTGCGGGGAATCACCTTCTCCATCAGGCCGCCCATGGTTTCCAGCCCCAGGGACAACGGAATCACGTCGAGCAAAAGCAGTTCGCCACCATCACGCTTGTTACCGGCGAGGGTATCGGCCTGGATCGCGGCACCGATAGCCACCACTTGATCCGGGTCGATTTCAGTCAGCGGCTGACGGCCGAAGGCTTCAGCGACCGCCTCACGAACACGCGGCACGCGGGTCGAACCACCCACCATGACCACGGCGACCACGTCTTCCAGCTCGACACCGGAATCACGCACGGCGCGGCGGCAGGCTTTCAGGCTGCGGGCGACCATCGGTTCGATCAACGAATCGAACGCTTCGCGGGTCAGTTGAGCCGACCAGCTACCGTAGGAAACTTCAACCGACGCAGCGTCAGTCAGCGCTTCTTTGGCGGCACAGGCAGTTTGCAGCAAATTACGTTGCGCACCCGGGTCCAGGTCGGCAGACAAGCCGGCGCTGGTGATGATCCAGCCAGCAATGGCGTGATCGAAGTCATCGCCACCCAGGGCGGTATCGCCACCGGTAGCCAGCACTTCGAAGACACCGCCGGTCAGGCGCAGGATCGAAATATCAAAGGTACCGCCGCCCAGGTCGTAAATAGCCACCAGGCCTTCGGCGTGCTGATCCAGGCCGTAAGCCACAGCGGCTGCGGTCGGCTCGTTGAGCAGGCGCAGCACGTTCAGGCCGGCAAGTTTCGCCGCATCCTTGGTGGCCTGGCGCTGAGCGTCATCGAAATATGCAGGAACAGTAATCACCGCACCTACCAGTTCGCCACCCAAGGTGGTCTCGGCGCGCTGGCGCAAGACCTTGAGGATATCGGCCGACACTTCCACCGGGCTTTTCGGGCCCTGGATCGTGTCGATGAACGGCATATGTGATTCGCCGCCGACAAAGCGGTATGGAAGCTGGTCGCCCAGCTGCTTGACATCGGACAAACCACGACCCATCAAGCGCTTGACCGACAGCACGGTATTCAAAGGATCGGTAGACGCCGCCAGCTTGGCCGACTCGCCCACTTCGGTACGGTCAGCGTGATAACGCACGGCAGACGGCAGGATGACCTGGCCATCCGCGTCGGGCAGCGGCTCGGAAAGACCGCTGCGCAATGCAGCGACCAGCGAATTGGTAGTGCCCAAGTCAATCCCGACCGCCAGACGACGCTGGTGCGGTTGAGGACTTTGACCGGGTTCGGCGATCTGCAGTAGGGCCATGGTAATCAGGACTTATCTGTATATCAGGCGTGCAACCTGGGCGGCACTGGGTTAATCGTCGAGGCGCTCTTCTAACTGGCGCACTTCGTAGGTGAGCTTGTCGAGGAACTGCATGCGCCGCATCAGGCGTTCGGCCTGTTCACGTTGCGCTGCATCATCCCAACAGGCTGCGAAGCTTTCGTTGAGTTCATCCTGGGCCACTTTCAGACGGCGCTTGAACACTGCGACTCCGGCCAGGCCAGCCTCGTCCTGCAGTTCTTCAAGCTCCTCGCGCCATTGCATCTGCTGCATCAGGAAATCAGGGTCCTGGACCGTGACTTCAAGCGGCAGCTCGCGACCGCCCATCGCGAGCAGGTAGCGCGCGCGTTTGGGAGGGTTCTTGAGCGTCTGATAGGCTTCGTTGAGGCTGGCTGATTGCTCCAGCGCCAGGCGTTGCTCACGCTCGGAAGCGTCAGCGAAGCGGTCCGGATGCACCCCACGCGCCAGTTCACGGTAGCGCGTGGCAAGCTGTTCAAGGTCCAGTCGAAAACTCGGCTGCAGCTCGAACAAAGCGAAATGACAAGGAGTACCCACGATCAGCCTCAGATGTTGAAGCTTTCGCCGCAGCCACATTCACCGCGCACGTTGGGGTTGTTGAACTTGAAGCCTTCGTTCAACCCTTCCTTGACGAAATCGAGTTCGGTGCCGTCCAGGTAGGTCAGGCTTTTCGGGTCGATGATCACTTTTTCGCCGTGACTCTCGAACACCTGATCTTCCTCGACCACCTCGTCGACAAACTCCAGCACGTAGGCAAGGCCGGAACAGCCTGTGGTGCGAACACCCAGACGAATCCCCTCACCTTTACCGCGCCCATTCAGGGAGCGGCGAATGTGCTGCGCAGCCGCTTCTGTCATGCTGATAGCCATCGTGACTCCTTACTCGTCGCCAAATTGCTTAGATCAAGCCTTTCTTCTGCTTGTAGTCGCGAACGGCCGCCTTGATGGCGTCTTCTGCGAGTACCGAGCAGTGGATTTTCACTGGCGGCAAGGCCAGTTCTTCGGCCAGCTGGGTGTTGCTGATAGTCACAGCCTCATCCAGGGTCTTGCCTTTCATCCATTCGGTCGCCAGGGAGCTGGAGGCGATGGCCGAACCGCAACCGTAGGTCTTGAACTTGGCGTCTTCGATAACGCCAGCTTCGTTGACCTTGATCTGCAGGCGCATAACGTCGCCGCACGCCGGAGCGCCGACCATGCCGGTGCCGACATCAGGGTCTTCCGCGTTCATCTTGCCGACGTTGCGCGGGTTTTCGTAGTGGTCGATGACCTTTTCGCTGTAAGCCATGGTACTGAATCCTCACTCATCAGGGCCGCTCTGGAACCCTGCAAACACGCCTGCGTTTTCCGCCACGTCTTTACAGAGCCTTTTGGGTGGCGGCTTCTATATTTAGTGTGCCGCCCACTCGATCTTGGAAATGTCGACACCGTCCTTGTACATGTCCCACAGCGGGGACAAGGTACGCAGCTTGGTGACGGCCTCGCAGACTTTCTGCGCGGCGTAGTCGACTTCTTCTTCGGTGGTGAAACGGCCGAATGTAAAGCGGATCGAGCTGTGAGCCAGTTCGTCGTTGCGGCCCAGGGCGCGCAGGACGTAAGACGGCTCAAGGGAAGCCGAGGTGCAGGCCGAGCCGGACGAAACCGCCAGGTCCTTGAGCGCCATGATCAGCGACTCGCCTTCGACGTAGTTGAAGCTCAAATTCAGGTTGTGCGGTACACGGGCGGTCATGCTGCCGTTGATGTACAGCTCTTCAAGGTGCTCGACCTGCTTGTAGAAGCGATCGCTCAGGGCCTTGATGCGCACGTTTTCGGCAGCCATGTCTTCCTTGGCCACACGGAACGCTTCGCCGATGCCGACGATCTGGTGGGTCGCCAGGGTGCCCGAACGCATGCCGCGCTCGTGACCGCCGCCGTGCATGGTGGCTTCGATACGTACGCGAGGCTTGCGGCTCACGTAGAGGGCGCCGATGCCTTTAGGTCCGTAGGTCTTGTGGGCAGAGAACGACATCAGGTCGACTTTCAGTTTCGACAGGTCAATATCGACCTTGCCGGTGGACTGCGCAGCGTCGACGTGCAGCAACACGCCCTTGGAGCGGGTCAGCTCGCCGATGGCGGCGATGTCGTTGATGGTGCCGATTTCGTTGTTCACGTGGATCACGGAAACCAGGATGGTGTCTTCACGCATCGCGGCTTCGATCATCGCAGGGGTCACGATACCGTCGGTGGTTGGCTCGAGGTAGGTAACCTCAAAACCTTCACGCTCCAGTTGGCGCATGGTGTCGAGGACAGCCTTGTGCTCAATCTTGGTGGTGATCAGGTGTTTGCCTTTGGTCGCGTAGAAATGCGCCGCACCCTTGATTGCCAGGTTGTCGGACTCGGTGGCACCGGAGGTCCAGACGATTTCACGTGGGTCGGCATTCACCAGGTCAGCGACCTGGCGACGAGCGTTTTCCACTGCCTCTTCAGCTTTCCAGCCGAAAACGTGGGAACGGGACGCCGGGTTACCGAAGTTTCCGTCAACCAGCAGGCATTCGCTCATCTTTTGCGCGACACGCGGATCAACCGGGGTGGTCGCTGAGTAATCAAGGTAAATCGGCAATTTCATGGACTTTCTCCTAAATCAGGCTGGCTGGCGTGCCGTTAGCTCTTCGGCTGTCACTCGACGGCGGACGCTTCAAAAATTTCCACACGCGGCGCCTTGGTGTTTCAACGGCGCTGGACCTGACGCTGGGCTACTTCTTGCACCTCACGGCGAGTCACAAGATCAGCCAAGCTGATACCACTCAAAAACTCATGGATCTGCAGGCTCAGGTCACACCACAAGTGGTGCGTGAGGCAGGTGTCACCAGCGTGGCAATCACCCAACCCCTGGCATTTGGTGGCATCGACGGATTCGTTCACCGCATCGATCACCTGGGCGACCTGTATGCCCTGCATGTCGCGGGACAATTGATAGCCACCGCCTGGACCACGAACGCTGGAAACCAGATTGCTGCGGCGCAACTTGGCGAACAACTGCTCGAGGTAGGACAGGGAAATGCCTTGGCGCTCGGAGATATCGGCCAGGGACACCGGCCCATTTTGCGCGTGCAAGGCCAGGTCAAGCATGGCGGTCACCGCGTATCGGCCTTTTGTAGTCAGTCTCATGGACAAGTACCAAGGTGTTTCAGAATGGGAGCAAGTATGCGATTCCCGAGTATTTAAGTCAACTATAAGACCTAGTACTTTAGTCAGGAATACCCGTAAAAAGGGCGCGCGAATCATAGCAGGGCGGGACGGGATGGACCAGCGGGAACAGGGCCAAGCGGGAATTCGGGACTAATGAAGGTCAAAATGTGGGAGCGGGCTTGCTCGCGAATGCGGTGATTCAGTCAATATATTCGGTGACTGACGCGCAGCTTTCGCGAGCAAGCCCGCTCCCACATGGGTTTTGCAGTGATTGCGAGACTTCAGCCAGCCTTGGTGGCGGCACTTTCGTCCTTGATCTCGGCGAAGTCTTCCTTGCGCAGCTCAGGCAGATCCTTGGCGCAGTAGCTGCTGCCGAGGTCTTTCAGGGCACCGCACATACCGTCCAGCTTGCCGTCCACCGCTTGCAGGTGATCCAGCAACTGACCGATGGCACGCGCTACCGGGTCAGGCATGTCTTCGCTGACGCCATAGGCATCGAAGCCGATCTTCTCGGCCATGGCCTTGCGCTTGGCTTCCTGCTCATCACCCACTTCCGGCTTGACGATGATCCGCCCCGGAATACCGACAACCGTTGCGCCAGGCGGTACAGCCTTGGTCACCACAGCATTGGAGCCGACCTTGGCGCCCGCACCCACGGTAAACGGACCGAGCACCTTCGCGCCCGCCCCGACTACAACGCCATCTTCCAGCGTAGGGTGGCGCTTGCCTTTGTTCCAGGTTGTGCCACCCAGGGTTACGCCCTGGTAAAGGGTCACGTCATCACCAATCTCGGCGGTCTCACCAATAACGATGCCCATGCCGTGGTCGATAAAGAAACGACGACCGACCTTGGCGCCCGGATGAATCTCAATCCCGGTCAACCAACGGCCGAAGTTCGACACCAGCCGCGCCAGCCATTTCCAGCCCATGCCCCACAAGGCGCCGGACAGGCGATGGATCCAGATCGCATGCATGCCCGGGTAGCAGGTCAGCACTTCAAAGGCGTTGCGCGCCGCCGGGTCACGGTGGAAAACACTCTGGATATCTTCTCGCAAACGCTCGAACATTTTTAATCCTTCCGCTTAAGAAGCTCGCCACGGGCCGCTTTCTGGGTTTCCGTGAGGATGCCACGCAATATATTCATTTCCGCTCGGCTGACCGAGCTGCGTCCGTACAACCGACGCAGGCGCGCCATCAAGTGCCGCGGTTTTTCCGGATCGAGGAACTCGATGGCCACCAGGGTTTGCTCCAGGTGCTCATAGAATCGCTCCAGCTCGTCCATGGTGGCCAGTTCGCCACTCTTGGTCGATGCAACCTCATCCTTTTCAACCTTGCTTGGCTGGCCTTCAGCGGCCAGCCAGGCCATGCGCACTTCATAGCTCAACACCTGCACCGCTGCCCCGAGGTTCAGCGAACTGAACTCGGGGTCTGATGGGATGTGCACGTGATAATGACATCGCTGCAGCTCTTCATTGGTCAGGCCGGAGTCTTCACGGCCGAATACCAAGGCGATTTCAGCGCCGCCGGCGGCCTCTTCCACGACTTTGGTCCCGCATTCGCGAGGATCCAGCAGCGGCCAGGGGATGCGACGGTCGCGAGCGCTGGTGCCGAGCACGAGGTTGCAGCCGACCAGGGCGTCTTCCAGGGTAGCAACGACCTGGGCTTTTTCGAGGATGTCATTGGCGCCAGACGCGCGCGCATCGGCCTCGTGGTGCGGGAACACCCGCGGCTCCACCAGCACCAGGCGCGTCAGCCCCATGTTCTTCATGGCTCGCGCCACGCCGCCGATATTGCCGGGATGACTGGTATTGACGAGGACGACACGGATGTTTTGCAGCAAGGGAGGCGCTCTCGGACACGGGAAAGGGGAGCAAATCTTACAGAACAGCCTAAGGTTATGCCATGAAAGGTAACGTCGTCCTTCACCTGAAGAAAGTTTCTGCTAGAATGCTCGGCTTTCTTTAACAACCTTAGGTGACACATCCATGCAGCCCATGCTGAATATCGCGCTGCGCGCCGCCCGCAGCGCCAGTGAATTGATCTTCCGCTCCATCGAGCGCCTGGATACCATCAAGGTCGACGAAAAAGACGCCAAGGATTACGTATCCGAGGTGGATCGCGCCGCCGAGCAGAAAATCATCGACGCGCTGCGCAAGGCCTACCCTACCCACGGCATCCTCGGTGAAGAAACCGGTTTGCACAAAGGTAGCGGCGAAGGCGAAGACTACCTGTGGATCATCGACCCACTGGATGGCACCACCAACTTCCTGCGCGGTATCCCGCACTTTGCCGTGAGCATTGCCTGCAAATACCGTGGCCGCCTGGAACACGCCGTTGTGCTGGACCCGGTTCGCCAGGAAGAATTCACCGCCAGCCGTGGCCGTGGCGCTCAGTTGAACGGTCGCCGCCTGCGTGTCAGCGGTCGCACCAGCCTCGACGGCGCCCTGCTGGGTACCGGCTTCCCGTTCCGTGACGACCAGATGGACAACCTGGAAAACTACCTGGGCATGTTCCGCGCCCTGGTTGGCCAGACCGCCGGCATCCGTCGCGCCGGCGCAGCCAGCCTGGACCTGGCATATGTCGCTGCCGGCCGTTTTGATGCGTTCTGGGAGTCGGGCCTGTCCGAGTGGGACATGGCTGCAGGCGCACTGCTGATTCAAGAAGCGGGCGGCCTGGTGAGCGACTTCACCGGTGGTCACGACTTCCTGGAGAAGGGTCACGTGGTTGCCGGCAACACCAAATGCTTCAAGGCAGTCCTGACGGCGATCCAGCCGCATCTGCCGGCTTCGCTGAAGCGCTAAGCGAGCGAGCACAAAAAAGCACCCCTCGGGGTGCTTTTTTTATACCTGGGATTACTGCTGCGGCTGGTTCTGACCGATAACCAGGCGCCCTTCCTTGTCGACGGGGATCTGGTTGCCCGGATCACGATCCATGCGCACGGAGCCTTCCTTGCCGTCCAGGGTGTAACGTACGTCGTACCCGACAACCTTGTCGCTGATGTCATTAACGGTATTACAACGAGTTTGCGTGGTGGTGTAGGTATCGCGGTTCTGCATGCCTTCCTGAACCTTGTTACCAGCGTAACCGCCACCGACCGCACCGGCCACGGTGGCCAGCTTCTTGCCATTACCGCCGCCGACCTGATTACCCAACAGGCCGCCCGCCAGCGCACCGACCACCGTACCAACGATCTGATGCTGATCCTGCACAGGTTTCTGCCGGGTTACGGCAACATCCTTGCAGACTTCACGCGGGGTTTTAATCTGGGTTTTCACCGGCTGCACCGCCAGCACTTGCGCATACTCAGGGCCGCTTTTTACCAGGCTGTAGGTGGCAACAGCACCCCCGGCAGTCACACCGACAGCACCCAATACCGCACCAACCAGTAACGACTTGTTCACGTGAACCTCCTGACCATCACAAACGGACCGAACGATCCGCGCTATACCCAGCCTTGGAGCAAAAAAAAAGGCGCGAGTTCAATACTCGCGCCTTATTTGTAACAGCAGATCAACAATCACCCATCAAGGGCGGTCGTCGACCTCCTTGCCGGTGCTGGCAGGAGGGATCAAGTCTTCGCTGTTGAGGTTCAGCCAGATCAGTACCACGTTGGCGATGTAGATCGACGAGTAGGTACCCGCCAGCACGCCGATGAACAGCGACAGCGAGAAGCCCCACAGGTTGTCGCCACCGAACACCATCAGTGCGGCAATCGCCAGCAAGGTGGAGATCGAAGTCGCCATGGTGCGCAGCAGGGTCTGGGTGGTGGAGATGTTGATGTTCTCGATCAACGTCGCCTTGCGCAGCACCCGGAAGTTCTCACGAACCCGGTCGAATACCACGATGGTGTCGTTGAGGGAGTAGCCAATGATTGCCAGCACCGCCGCCAATACCGTCAGATCGAAGGTGATCTGGAAGTAGGCCAGGATACCCACGGTCACGATCACGTCGTGGATCAGCGACACAATGGCGCCGACACCGAACTTCCACTGAAAGCGGAAAGCCAGGTAGATCATGATGCCGACCAGCGCCATCAGCATGCCGAGGCCGCCCTGGTCGCGCAGTTCTTCACCTACCTGCGGGCCCACGAACTCGACGCGCTTGACCGACGCCGGGTTGTCGCCGCCGACCTTCTGCAAGGCCTCGGCTACCTGGTGACCCAGTTGCGGGTCTTCGCCCGGCATACGCACCAGCAGGTCGGTGGTTGCACCAAAGCTCTGGACGATGGCTTCGTGATAGCCGGCCTTGACCAGCTCGTTGCGCACCAGGCTAACGTCGGCCGGCTTCTCGTAGGTCAGCTCGATGAGCGTACCGCCGGTGAAGTCCAGACCGTAGTTCAGGCCCTTATGGAACCAGCTGAACAACGCCAGAACGGTCAGGAGCATGGTGAAGCCGAACGCAACGTTGCGAACGCCCATGAAGTTGATTGTACGTAACATGGCAGCCCCTTAAATCCACAACTTCTTGAAGTCACGTCCGCCAAAGATCAGGTTGACCATTGCGCGGGTCACCATGATGGCCGTGAACATCGAGGTAAAGATACCGAGGGACATGGTCACCGCAAAACCTTTGACCGGGCCGGTGCCCATGGCAAAGAGAATCCCGCCGACCAACAGGGTGGTCAGGTTGGAGTCGAGAATTGCAGTAAATGCCCGGCCGAAGCCTTCGTTGATTGCCCGTTGCACGGTCATGCCCGCAGCAATCTCTTCACGAATCCGCGAGAAGATCAGTACGTTGGCGTCAACCGCCATACCCATGGTGAGTACGATACCGGCGATACCTGGCAGGGTCAGCGTTGCACCCAGCAGCGACATCAGGGCCAGCAGCATCACCATGTTGCCCGCCAGCGCGACGGTGGCGATGACGCCGAAGAAGCGATAGATGGCGATGATGAACAGGGAGACGAACAGCATGCCCCACAGTGCAGCGTCGATACCCTTGGTGATGTTGTCAGCACCCAGGCTCGGGCCGATGGTACGTTCTTCAGCGAAGTACATCGGGGCGGCCAGGCCACCGGCACGCAGCAGCAGCGCCAGTTCGGACGACTCACCCTGGCCGTTCAGGCCGGTGATGCGGAATTGAGCACCCAGCGGCGACTGGATGGTCGCCAGGCTGATGATCTTCTTCTCTTCTTTAAAGGTCTGTACCGGTACGTCTTTCTCGACGCCGTCGACCACTTGCTTGGTGTAGGTGGTGACAGGACGCTGCTCGATGAAGATCACCGCCATGCTGCGACCGACGTTGCTGCGGGTTGCGCGGCTCATCAGTTCGCCGCCGTGGCCATCCAGGCGGATGTTCACTTCAGGCGTACCGTGCTCGCCGAAACCAGCCTTGGCGTCGGTCACCTGGTCACCCGTAATGATCAAGCCACGCTCGATCAGTGCAGGTGGACGATTGCCTTCACGGAACTCGAACTCTTCTGCAGTAGCACGGGTAGCACCCGGCTCAGCCGCCAGGCGGAATTCCAGGTTGGCTGTTTTACCCAGGATACGCTTGGCTTCAGCGGTGTCCTGCACGCCCGGCAGTTCAACCACGATGCGGTTGGCACCCTGGCGCTGAACGATCGGCTCGGCCACACCCAGTTCGTTGACGCGGTTACGTACCGTGGTCAAGTTCTGCTTGATCGAGTATTCACGGATTTCCGCCAGCTTGGCCGGGGTCATCGCCAGACGCAGTACCGCCTGACCATTGAGGTCGGCCGGAACAATGTCGAAATCGTTGAAGTTCTTGCGGATCAGCGCACGGGCCTGTTCGCGGGTTGCTTCGTCAGCAAAGCCCAGCTGGATGGCACCGTTGAGCTGCGGCAGGCTGCGATAACGCAGGCGCTCTTTACGCAGCAGGCTCTTCACATCGCCTTCGTAGACTTTCAGGCGAGCGTCGAGGGCCTTGTCCATGTCCACTTCCAGCAGGAAGTGCACACCACCGGACAAGTCCAGACCCAGCTTCATCGGGTGTGCGCCGATCGCGCGCAGCCATTTTGGCGTGGTCTGTGCCAGGTTCAGTGCGACGACGTAGTCATCACCCATGACCTTGCGCACAACGTCTTTTGCCGGCAATTGGTCCTCTTGCTTGGTCAGGCGCAACAAGCCGCCCTTCGCATCAGCAGCCAAACTTGCCGCTTTAACCTGGATACCCGCGTCGGTGAGCGCTTTGCTCGCACGGTCCAGATCAGCCTGATTGACCTGCAGCGCAGTGCTGGCGCCAGTGATCTGGATAGCCGGGTCATCAGGATAGAGATTGGGAGCGGAATAAATAAAACCGATCGCCAGCACCGCCAGGATCAGTACGTATTTCCACAGAGGGTATTTGTTCAGCATCACGCCGCCCGCTTATAACGCGGGGCGCCTTGCGCGCCCCGTCGATTGGTAAAGGTTGTTACTTAGATCGCTTTGAGCGTGCCTTTTGGCAGCGTGGCAGCGATGGCGCCCTTCTGGAACTTCATTTCTACGGTGTCGGAGACTTCCAGAACCACGAAAGCGTCGGACACTTTAGTGATCTTGCCGGCGATGCCGCCAGTGGTCACGACTTCGTCGCCTTTCTGCAAGCTGCCCAGCAGGTTCTTCTGCTCTTTGGCGCGCTTGGCCTGTGGACGCCAGATCATCAGGTAGAAGATGACCAGGAAGCCGACCAGGAAAATCCACTCAAAACCACCGCCCATAGGACCGGCAGCGGCCGGTGCAGCGGCATCAGCCATGGCATTAGAGATAAAAAAGCTCATTTAGCACTCCAGTTGCAAATAGTGAATCTTAGGGTCGGAAAACTCAGTCCAAGGGCGGCACAGGCAGCCCGCGCTTGGCATATTTGGCTT